>JBFKXH010000030.1:0-10496 GCA_041638175.1 Thermoplasmatota archaeon | reverse complement strand
TTTCCCACATTGTGCAGTTTTCGCGCCTGCTGCGCCCCGTAGGGCCTGATCTCGTGTCTCAGAGATCATCTCTGGGCGATGTCTCCCAACACCCATACCCGTCGTCGGCTAGGGAGGACGTTACCCTCCCTACAACCTGATAGGCCGCAGACCAATCGTACGCCGCCGGAACTTTCATCCATCCACCGTTCCAGGAGGGATGGACTATGGGGTATTAGCCTCAGTTTCCCGAGATTATCCCCCAGCGTACGGTATGTTGTCCACGTGTTACTGAGCAGTCTGCCGAGGGCCGAACCCTCTCGACTCGCATGGCTTAAGCGAACCCCGATAGCAGTGGCCGCTGGCAGGATCAACCAGAATTTTCCCTGTACGTTTCCGTGCAGGGGATTGCACAGTTGCTCCTGACCAAACAGAATCGGCGGAGCCGACCGAGTATCACCGGGACACTCGATCCGCTCACCTTGCTATATCTTGCTGTCTCGTGTTTCAGGAACGTGAGGTCACGTTGCGCGTTTGCGCATCGGGTTTCACGCCCATCATGGATGTCCCAACGGCTGGATGGAAAGCCTCATTGTCGGCCAAAGCCGCCTTGGTCTTCCAACGTACCGATGGGGGTTCCCGCGGGATGCTGTTGCGGGGAGGTCCGCCGAAGCAGGACCGGTATATGACTGCAACGGAAGGGACCCGACATCATGCGATGTGGGGTTTCCATTGCGCCGCGATCAGCGCCGAGTGGCGCTGGTGTCGCGGGGTAAGAGCGGCCCAGATGGGTGCCCTATATGAGCCTAATGGTGCCGCCGAAGCAGCACGTCGCCCACCCCCTTTCGGGGTGACTCGGCCCCGCAGCGACTTGTGCCGCTGCCGGTATTCTGCGCCGACACACGCCCCCTATAAGAAGGCTGTGGTCGGATGCATTGGAGTCGATCACATCCGGAACGAGCCGGACATCTCCCTCGCCTTACGGGTCACAGGGCTGCCCCTTAGGGGACTTGGTGGAGTTGCTGGCCAGGCGAGCACCTCCCTGCCACGAGGGCAGCCAGCTCCCGAAGGGGCCGGATGGCCGGCGACACAGGTCCCCTATATGACCGTTTAGGCTCCGACGGGGGCTCACGGGGCATCGCGGCCCATGGCTGTACAAGGATGCACTGATTCGTCGAGGCCAGATTCAATTGCCGACCCGCTGACGCAACGAGGCAAGATCCGCCGGCACCTCTTCCAGACTGGAGGTATGGCTCCAAGTGGCCAACTCTTTGCGCAAGTGCTCGTCGATGACGCAGCGCCCCGCCAACCCCTTGGCCAGGCGCCGCTGCAGACGATCACCCGTGCGATCCCAATCCATCAACAGGATCACGCGGCGCCAACCCTCCTCCTCGGCCCGCGCCACCAGCCGATCGATGCGGGCATCCAGACTCATCCCCCGGTTCACGACCACATGGGCTCCTCCGATGCCGAGCGCCACCAAGGCCGCCACGTCTTTGCGGCCCTCGACGATCACGCCGGCGCCCACCGCTTCGCGACGCAAACGGTCCAACACCGCTTCGAGTGCTTCGAGGCGCCGCGCGTCCATCAAGAAAGGCAGGGCGGTGCTCCGATTGAGCCCTTCGGAAGGTCTGCGGGTCGCCGATGCCCGCTGTCAGCGCGTCGCGTGCAGGACCGCTTCCGAATCGACCATGGCCCCGATCGCTTTCAGCAAGCGGTCGCCGTCGTCATTACGCAGCAGCACCAGGTCCAGGCCCCAGCCATTGGCACGGCACCGGGTCGCAAGGGCATGAGCAAATTCGAGCGTGGCCGCCTCATCATTGTACAGGGCCACCATGTTCACAGAATCTACCACGATCTGCACGGGCCCCTTCTGCCGCTTGGCGACCAATTCGCTGCGCATCATGATCTTCTCCAACTGGGTGGGAGAATCCACATACGTCACGTTGCTCCCGACGCCCTCCGGAACATCCCCGCTGGCGGCGTCGATGAAGAACACGTCCTTGATGCCTGCCTCCTCGGCCGCCGGCGAGATCTCCCGGAACGGCCGGGCCACAGACACGATCACGGTCGACCCCTCATGCCGCGCCGCATGGGGAAGCAAGGTCGCCAAGTGGTTTTCGACAGGCACCTGCAATGCACGGACCATGCCCCCGGCATCCTTGGTGCGGGCACGACCGAACCGAGCGATCGCGAAACAGACCGCTTGCCAGATGCGGTCCCCGTCGCCGATCCCTTTGACCACATAGTCGGATGCGCCATGCTGGACGGCTTCGATGGCGGTCGTCTCTTCGCCACGGCCGCTCAAGATCACGATGGGCGTGTTGCCATACTTCTTCGTGAGCGTGTCCACGCCCTGCATGCCGGTGATGTCAGGAAGGTCCAGATCCAAGAGGATCACATCCGGGATCTGTTCCTTAAGAAGGGCCAGACCGCTGGTCAGATCCTCGGCGTGTCGATACTGCCATGCCCCCTGGTGCTGTTCATTGAGCAGTTCCTCGAGCAACCTGGCATCCGCCGGGTTGTCTTCAATGAGGAGGATGTCTACAATCTCGTCCATACTGCCCACCAGGAGCGAACCCATCAGGGCGAGTCTATTTATCCTTTGGCGGAAGCCGAACGATGGACAGCCAGAAGCTGTCGATCTCCCGGATGACCTCCAAGAAGGCATCCAGCTCGACCGGCTTCTTGACGTACGCATTGGCGTGGTTGGAATAGGACTCGAACACGTCCCGGTCCGCATCCGACGTGGTCAGCATGACCACCGGGATCTCCTTCAGGCTGGGGTCGCTCTTGATCTCACGCAGGGTCTCGTGGCCGTTCTTGCGGGGCATGTTGATGTCCAACAGCACCAGATCTGGACGCTGCGCTTTGGCATGATCGCCCTCCCGTCGCAGGTACGCGAGCGCCTGGTCTCCATCGTGGGCCACCTGTACATTGTTGGCCACTTTGGCATCCTTCAATCCTTCCAAGCAGATCCTGACGTCCCCTGGATCATCGTCCACGAGAAGGATGTGCACTGGCGACGCAGGCATCACTTGCCTCCAGTAGCCGCCGGCCATTTAAACCAGACGACCGACGGCTCTCTCGAACAGCCTAGGCTTCCACCATGCCGTTCCACGATGCGCGCCACGATCGGCAGGCCCATGCCGACGATCAGAGGCCCCGCAGCCGCATCCATACGACGGAACAACCCGACCGCCCGATCCCAATCTTGGATCCCCTCTCCGGCGTCCTGGACGCAGATGCGCCCTGCGTCCTCATAAACATGGACCGGCCCCCTGCCGTACCGCACGGCATTGTCCAGCAAGTGGTGCACCACCAAGGCGATCTGACTCGGCTCACCGTGGAGGACCGGCAGCGCGTCCCATGTGATCGGCGCCTCAGGCCAGACCATTTCCTTGGCCTGCTCTTGGACCACTTGTTCCAGTGAAACGGAGACCCAAGGCTCCTCCCTGCGACCGACGCGCGAATAGATCAGCAACTCATCGAGCATGTGATCCAATTGCTGGGCGCCTTCTGCGACATAAGCAAGCAACTCCGCATCCTCGGGTGCCAATTCGTGGGCCAAGCGGCGCTCCAGCAGCGTCGCGAACCCACCGACCTTCCGAAGCGGCGCCTTCAGATCGTGCGAAATGACATACAGCAACTCCTCGACGTCGCTCATGGCACGCCCGGCAAGAACACGTGGAACGCAGTCCCCTTGCCGACCTCGGATTCGATCTCGATGCGCCCACCGTGGTTCTCCACGATCTTCTTGCACAGCGCCAATCCGATGCCAGTGCCCGTGTATTCGTTGCGTCCGTGCAGGCGCTGGAAGATCAAGAAGACCTTGTCGAAGTGGTCCTTGTCGATCCCGATGCCATTGTCCTGCACGGTCACCCGCCAGAAGTTGCCATGCTGGATGGCGGAAAGACGGACCACGGGCGGCTCGCCAGGTCGATGGTACTTGATGGCGTTGCTGATCATGTTCTGGAACAATTGCCCCATCTGGAGGTGATCCGCATGTACGGTGGGCAAAGAATCCACTTCGACCCGGCCGCCTGCGTCCTCGATTGTCTGACTCAGATCCCCAAGGACCTGCTGCACGGTGTCCGACAGGTGGACGGCCTCGAGCATCTTGCGCTCGGTGCGGCCCGCCCTGGAGAAGGCCAACAGATCCTCGATCAGCGACTGCATACGGGTCGCCCCATCGACGGCATAATCGATGTACTCGTTCCCCTCCTGATCAAGTTCCGCCGCGTAGCGGCGCTTGAGCAACGTGGTGAAGCTTGCGACCTTGCGAAGCGGCTCCTGCAGATCATGGCTTGCCACGTACGCAAACTGCTCCAGTTCACGATTGGACCGACTCAACTCTGCTGCCTGGGCTTCCCGCTGTTCCAGGTCAGCAGCCATCGCTTTGCGAAGACCGCCAGAACTGGTCTGCCAAAGCACGGCGAACCCGATGAGGAGCAAGGCCAGAAGCATGTACACGAGCAAGGCCAAGGCGCTGAAGTCTCCATGGGCATCCATCGTCTCCATCGCCGACCAACCATGGCCGATGCCCGTGCCGGCCACGGCCACGAAGGCCAACGCCAAGATCACCATGCCTGCGATGAAGGCGCGCGCCGTCCGCACGTACAGCCCCTCGGCTTCGCGACGGAAGCGGGCCACGCTGAAGCTTCCACCGGCGCCGACCACGAGCGGCGCCAGGACCGCTCCCGCGAACAAGCCGACCAGCCGCGTCGGCTTGGGATCGACCGTGACCTCCAACGGAACCTCCAATGGCCCCTCCCCGTAGAACCCCAAGGCATAGTCTCCTGGAGTCAACGCCTGCCCCGCATGGGCCTTGAGCACGAACGTCTTGGAGACACCACTGGCGACCGTGTCAACGTCCTCCGCCAAAAGCGGTGACCCGTCGGGTAGGACGCCCCCTACGGCCGCCACGTTGCCCGGCCCCGGAAGGCGGATCTCGTCTATGCCGTCCACCTCTTCTGGGATCGAAAAATTGACCCAATACGTGGTCTGGGTCAGGACGCGGTCCTGGTCATGGACCTTGACCGGTTCAATGGTGACCGGAAAACGGGCCCCAAGGAAAAAGACCTGGACATCCTGGACCGTTGCGGAGGCCGCATCGCCCACCCCGGCAGAAATCGGCGTGGAGCCACCACTCTGCCCGTGCTCCCCGAAGTACCACCACAGGGTGACGTTGCCTGGACCGATGGCGGTCACGTTGTTGAAGTCCTCCATGGGACTGGAGAGCTTCTTGAGGGGGAAGGCGGTCAGGATGTTGCGATCATCTTGCATGATGCCCCAGTTCTGTTCAAAATCTGGCAAGGGAGGCTTGGCTGGATAATCATGGGGGGCCGACTCATTGATCTGTGCATGCGCCCCGTACAAGGGGTCCAGTTCATCTTCCGGAAAGTCAGGGACACTGTCACGGGCGCCCACCACGATCCGATCCATTTGAAACGAAACGCGGATCGCCCGGGCCCCCGGGAGCGGCGTGACGACCTTTTCGTACAAGGCACACCCCGTGGTCGTCTCGCCTTCACTGAATGTGAACCGATCGCTGTCTGTGGTCGTATCCTGACTCCCGCAACTCTGATCTGCATTCTCTTCGCCGATGTGCGAGCCATCGTGGCTGGCCAAGGGGACGATGCCTGCCAGGTCGACGTCCAGCTGCACATCGACCTCCACCGCTGCGAACTCCTGCGCCGCCGCGACCGGCAGCAAGATGAGAAACGCGATGACCAGGAGACCACGCACCGCCCACAATCCCCTTGGCCCCTTATGACCATTGCCGACAGGTTCAACCATGAGGTCGCCGTGGTCGGATCGCCCACCCCGAAGGCCCGCAGACGCCGCTTTGGCGGAGGATGATCGCGGGCGCATTGGGTGGGCCACAGGCGTGGCCATAAAACGTCCGGCGGAACCGTGAAGTCGGGTACCAGGCCACTCCAACAACCAGGCGTCAGCCTGAACCCCTGGCCGCGCTCATTCGAGCGGGTCCCCTGCCGAGCTTCCAGACGTGACGTCACGCGATGAGGCCGGGACAACCCCGTCCAGGACAAGGCCACGAGCACGTCTACGACCGACGCGTCGAGTCCGATCTGCTGCCTCGCTCCAATGGATCCGGGTATCGGCGGCGCGTTTGCCCGGCGACCAGTCAGAGCCGCGACGGGGGCGTCATCGTCCCAGGATGAAACGGCTTGTTAGCAAAGGGGCAGTGGCCACTACCCGCTGGCAGCGCGGAGCTCTTGGATGATCTGGTGACGCTCTTTCGCGTACCGGATGGCACGAAAGAGAAGCTCCCCGAACATCTTGCCCTTGACCAAGAAGTCCTGTGCGCCAAGGCGGATCGCCTCGTCGCCCAGGTCGTCATCAGCCAATCCGGTCAACACAATGATCGGCGTCTCCGGATGGGTCTCCACCAAACGTCGCATCGTGTCGAGCCCGCTGCTGTCCGGCAGGTTCAGGTCCGCGAGCACCACGTCAGCCGGTTGATGATCCAAGTAGTCGATCGCCGCCTCGAGGGTCTCTACCACGACCACCTCGTGCTGGAATTCGACCGCTTCGGCCAGGGCGATCTGGACCAGACGCTGGTCTTTGGGATTGTCTTCAAGCAATAATACCCGGGTCATGGAATTCCAGCCCCGCGTTGTCGCTCCGGGGCAAGGTGGCCATCCACCAACGTCAAAAAGAATGTCGTTCCCTTGCCTGGCTCCGATTCAAGCCAGATCTGTCCCCCATGGCGCTCCACGATCTTCTTGCAGAGCGCCAAGCCGATGCCGGTGCCTTCGTACTCGTCCCTTGCATGCAAGCGCTGGAACACGACGAAGATGCGCTCGTGGTGCTCCTTCGGGATGCCGATCCCGTTGTCCTTGATCGCGATGACCCACTCTTTGCCTTGCTTGGTCGCCGACACCTCGACCTTCGGCTTGCGTGTCGGGTCCCTGAACTTGATGGCGTTGCCAAGTAGGTTCTGGAACACCTGTCCCAGTTGGACCTCATCGCCGAGCACGTAGGGCAGGGAATTGATCTCGATCCGCCCGCCGCTGTCATCCAGGCTGGCGGTCAACGAACGCACCGCCCGGTCCACCACATCATACAGATGGACCGGGACCAGCGGTTTTCCGCGGGTCTCGACGCGACTGAAGCGCAGCAGATCGTCGATCAATGCCTGCATCCGTTTGGCCCCATCCACCGTGAAGGCCATGAATTCCTTGGCGTCCTGGTCGAGTTTCTCACCGTAGCGATGTTCCAGGAGCTGGGTGAACCGACTGACCGTGCGCAGGGGCTCCTGAAGGTCATGGCTGGCCACGTACGCGAACTGCTGCAGTTCCTCGTTGGACCGGACCAGGTCCTTGAAGGCCCGCTCCTTCTGCGCCAGCTCTTCTTGCATCGTATGTGCCAATTGGCGCCGCCAATAGAATCCCAGCGCGATGAACGCCAGCGAGATCAACACGAACAGCCCGTGCATGAGGGCCGCCTCGAGCTCGATCGGCCAGGAAACGATCAGCGGCCACATGCGAAGCCCGATGACCGCAGCGAAGGCGGCAACATAGACGGCCCACCAGAAGGCGAGCGTGAAGTGAAGAGACTTGGCGGCTCTCGAGAAGGTCTCTGTGGCGCTCGCAGTGAAACGCGTCGCCGACCGGGACGCATAGATGCCCAAGCCAGCCGGCGCCATCATGATGAGGCCGATGATCGGGATCAAGAACGGCGTCGGCTCCAAGGCGGTCTGGGCTTGGAAGACCGCAGTATAGGTCCCGCTGCCGTAGCGCTCAAGGGTATCCCGTTCCAGAGAGAGGGTGACGGCGCCCTGGCCTTCCGAAGCCACCAGTTCCTGGTTGGCCAACGTGCGCCCGTCGGGCAGGATGACGTGGTGGATCGATAGTTCATTGTGGGCCTGGAACGCGACAGAGACGACTCCCGCAGGGACCGTCACCGGGACGTGCACGTGCTTGATGATCTGGTCACGTCCCACGTCGACCCGATCCTCCCACGCCTGCAGGTCGGCCACGCGGTACCGGTACGCCACGGTCGGGGCGATGATGTCTACCAGGACTTCTTGGCCGCCGCCGGGGATGATGACCTCGTCGCGGATCTCTGGTCCTCGGTCGATAAAGATCCATTCTACGGTGAGACTGCTCGCTTCGGACAACGCGTCGTGGGCGATGATCAGACGCTCGTCGCCGTCCCAGCGGGCTGCGCCAGGCTCCCCGAAGGCCCGTTCTTCCAGGATCTGCCCCGTGTCATCGCTGACGCGGATCCCCAACACCACATCGATGTCGGCGCCCCCGACCAGAAGATCATCGCTTGCCGCCTGATAGACTCGTTGCAAGACGGACCAACTGATCATGACCTCGTCCGTGGGGCCGTCGATGCGGAATTCGAACGCCACGACCGCGCAGCCATGTTGTTCGGCCGGTTCCAAGAACCGGAATCCGCGACCGCCCGGCACCGCCCGGACGAATTCCGCGGGCTCGCCTTCGTCGCAAAGACCGCCGGCAGCAAGACCGAACGGACCGCTGGACGGCGCCACGCCGTAGACCTTGACATCGTCATACGTGACCCGGGTCTCCACCCCAAGGAACGCCCCCTGCACGCTCGAGATCTGTGCCTGTGCCATCGGAATCAGGATGAGCAGCCCCAGCAGCCCACAGAGTGTCCGACCCCTCATGCGACGAACTCTCCGGGCATCCATACGATCCGCGCATCAAGGCGGGTGCCAGGGAAGGCCGCGCCGACGGTCTCCCGCGACGGATTCTGTTCGGGATCTGCATCCAGACGAGCGCCACAGAAGGTGCTGTCGAGCAAACGGGCCACCAGGGAATCCGGGTGCAAGATGCAATAGCCCCCGCCACCCCACACGGTCTCCGTGAAATCGAACTGGGTGAACCCGGTCCCGTGCTCGTTCGTCGTCCAGACGCGAAGGCTCCAATCTTCAAACCCGATGGTCGGCAGGTCTTCCGCGATCGGCACGAAGCCATCGACGCCAATGAAGAAGCCGTCCGGGTCGTTGTCCCCCGTGCCCGCCGCGACAAGGCCCCGGGGTGCGACCGCACCGACCGTGCCACTGGGCACCGCTTCCTCCAATACGGTCACCTCCACAGGAACCCCAGACACCGGCCACCCGGTCTTGTTCCATACATCGGCCACGGGGTCGTCCAGCCCGTAGTGCATCGGCGAATACAAGTGGAAGTTGCTGGGCTCACGGCCCGGTGCCGAACCCGACCACGGTGGCGCCTCTACGAAGATGCCCGCGAACCCGAACTGCAGCGATTGCTCGACCGGCTCCGCACAGTGCGCCCCCGCCACGAACACCGGTACACGCCCGGTCCCTACGCCGAGGTCGAACAAGCCCTGGGCATCACGCGGGTGAAAACCTGCGGGGAGCCAATCGATGATGGCCTCTTCTTCCATCAGGACCACGACTGTGAACCCGTCGCACTGGTCGGCGTCGAACGTCATGTCCAAAGACGTATCAGGTACCGGCATGGGTTGGCTGGGCGGAGGGGCATCGGTGACGCTCAAGCATCCCGACAGAACCAGTACCAAGAGCCACCGACGCACATGCGTCCAGGCCAGGGTCGTGTCATAAATCTACGCCACGCTGGGGTCAGGTTGCTCACTGGTCACCGGGCGGTCGACCCGGTCCACAAAACTCAGGCGGTCTGCGATGAAAGGCCATTCTTGGTTGTCATGGCCCAAGAGGTCTACGCTGATCCCCAGCAAGCGCATGCGATTGGCCAAGGTATGGCAGAAGACCGCGACTTCGTCGACACTATGGTGCAAGAGCAGACTGTTGATCGAATCCAAGACCACGTGGGTGCCCGCACCCATGGCCGCACAGGCCCGCTCGATCTCCAGGCCGACCGAGTCCAGCTCTTTCGGCTGATCCACAACAAAGACCCTCGCATCATCGGCCGGGTTCCCGCCGCAAGCATCGATGAACTGGACGCTTCGATCCACGCCGCGCCCCTCAAAGAGCTCCATCATGACTTCGGCGGGCCGATCACTGCAGACAAAGAGCACCGGACCATCACCCAGCATCCGCGTGACCCGCTCCGCGACCGAAGTGACGAACCCCGGCCCAGGTGAACAGACGTACGCGGTCACTTCCACGTTCACGCCACGCGCACCATTGGGCTTGAGTCGCCGCTGCACCTCGAGCCGCTGCGTCGCGAACATGATCGCTTTCTGGAGTGCGCGAGCATCGGTCTCTCCCTTGACGAGGTAATCGTGCGCCCCTGCCGCGATGGCATCCATGGCTGCAGCCTCGTCCATGCCCGTCAGCACGACGATCGGGGTCTCCGACTCGAAGAGGTGCAGTGTGGAGACCGATTCGATGCCCTGAGAATCCGGCAATGTGAGGTCGAGCAGGATGGCGTCGAAATTGCCTTCCTTGGCTGCCTTGACGCCATCGTCTAATGTCTCGACCCAGGTGAGTTCCTCGTCCAAGGCCATCATCTCCTGGATGAGGCGCGCGTCCCCCGGGTTGTCTTCAATGAGAAGCAACCGAGCACGCATGC
>JBFKXH010000029.1:0-10620 GCA_041638175.1 Thermoplasmatota archaeon | reverse complement strand
AGGGGGTCGCGGCGAGCGCGTTTGAACAAGGAACCTTTGGAATCTCCGTCAGACATGGGGATGGGGGCATCGCTCAGGACGTTTCGTTCTTGAAAAGAGTGCTGGTGGCAAAGGCCCGCATCGAGCCGTGGATCGGGGGGCCAGGGGGCAAGCGCCATACCCGGCGCCGACCTGCGGCGGCCGTGAAACTACAGGCGGTCCTCTTTGACCTGGACAACACCCTGCTGGATTTCATGCGCATGAAGCGGATGGCCAGCGACGCGGCAGCCCGTGCCATGGTCTCCGCAGGCGCCGATTTTCCGTTCGGCAGCGAAGAGGCGGGAGATATCCTGTTCGGCAAGTACCTGAGCAACATCGAAGGGGATACGGTCTTCGAGGATTTCTTGCGCGAACACCACCAGCAGAAGCTGACCTTGAGCCAGCACAACGTGGACAAGATCACCGCCGCCGCGGTCAATGCCTACCTGGAGGCCAAGCGCATCCAATTGCAGGCCTATCCCACCGTCAAGCGCACGTTGCTGGAACTGGCCCGCCGCGGCCTACGCATGGGCGTCTTGACCGATGCCCCGCGCTTCAAGGCCTACCAGCGCTTGGATGCGACCGGGCTGACCGATTTCTTCGAGTTCGTCGTGACCGCCTGTGACCATGGTAGCCAGAAGCCGGCCGAGCGGACCTTCCACGAGGCATTGGATCTGCTGGGCCTACGTCCCCAAGAGGTCCTGATGGTCGGCGATTGGCCGGAACGGGACATCGAAGGGGCCAAAGGGGTCGGCATGCGCACGGCGTTCGCCGCGTACGGCAGGCCTGGAGAGGAAGCGGATGCGGATCACCGATTGGAGCGATTCTCCGACCTGCTGAAGGTCACGGCGTTCCTTGGGACGTGATCAGGGGCCGTCTATCGCACCGGCTCAAGCCGGGACCTTGGCGTCGGCCATGGCCTGTTCCATGACCTTGCCGAGCTTCTCGATGCCGACGCGGATGTTGTCGTCTGTCGGGTGGGTGAAGTTCAGGCGCATGGTGTTGAAGCCCACGTCGGGGCTGGGATAGAACGGCTTGCCTGGTACGAAGGCGACATTCTGCTTGACCGCATCCTGGAGCATGTCGACACAGTTGACCGCCTCGGGCATCTGCGCCCAGGTGAACATGCCACCTTGGCTTTGCGTCCAGTGGACCCCGTCCGTGGGGAAGTGCTTGTCCATTTCCGCGAGCATGATGTCACGCTTGCCCTTGTAGATCTCGATGATCTTTGGCAAGTGGCTTTCGATGACCCCGCTTTGCAGCATGTCCGCGGCGATGAACTGGGTGAACGCGTTGGTGCACAGGTCGACGCTCTGCTTGCTGACCACCATCTTCTTGACCAGGTCGCTGGGACCGACGCTCCACGCGAGGCGGAAACCAGGCACGAGGATCTTGCTGAAGGTACCGAGGTACAGGACCCGGTCTTCCTTGTCCATGGACTTCATGGTCGGAACGTGGTCCCCATCGAAGCGAAGGCGCCCATAGGGGTCGTCCTCGATCACCAGCATATCATACTCGTGGGCAAGGTCGAGGATCTTGCGTCGACGGCTCTCGGGGATGACCGTGCCACTTGGGTTCTGGAACGTGGGCACGGCGTACATGAACTTGGGCCGGACGCCTCGGCGGCGCAGTGCTTCCAGACCTTCCTCCAGGTCGTCCGGAATGATCCCGTCGTCATCGCTGTCGGCGGCCGCGTATTGGGCTTCGAAGAAATTGAATGCCTGCAATGCACCAAGGTAGGTGGGGTTGCTCGTGACCACCGTGTCTCCGGGGTCGAGCAAGGTGCGCCCCAACAGGTCCAGGCCTTGTTGGCTGCCGTTGGTGATGAGCACATCGTCCGGGTCGACGTCCATGCCTTGGCCGCCCAGGTACTGGGCCACCGATTCGCGTAGCTCCACGATGCCTTCCGTGGTGCTGTATTGGAGCGCCCGGTGACTGTGCAACTTGACGACATCCGCGGCCGCTTGTTGGACCTCTTCAACGGGGAAGCTGGCCGGGTTGGGCAGGCCGCCTGCGAAACTGATCACATCGGGGCGCTCGGTGAGTTTGAGCAACTCGCGGATCTCGCTGGCCTTCATGGCATTGGCGCGTGCGCTGTAGAGGTCGCTCAGGTCCATGGGGTGCGATTTCGACCAGCCGTTGCGCGGTAAAAGGGGTTCGTCCTACGAAAACGGCGCACACATCTGCGCATTTTCTCTGCTCGGCCAAGACCGGTTCAAGCGTGATGTGAACCCATCAAGCTGGAGCCGCTTTGGAGCCGACGGGACGCCAGGTCACGGCGAGCAGCACCAACGTGGCCAAGGCGGCCAGGACGTTCTGCACCAGTACCAGCGGCTGGACACCCTCGACGTAGAAGCGCATCATCGTGGCAAAGAAGTAGAGCTGGATCACATTCTGCATCCACAGCACGCCGGCGAAGGCAAGCAGCCCCCAAGTGAACCGGGTCGATGCTTGTCGAAGCATGGTCGCGTAGGTCCACAACAGCAAGCTCAACGCTGCCGTGGTGATGATGACCACGGTCACGTTGGCCTGCATGATGACGCCCATGGGTCGCACTCGCATGGGCTGCTATTTGGCGGTTTTCCCGATTCAGCGACGGCGTAGAGCCAGGCCGACAGCCAGAATGGCACCGAGCAGGGCTACGAAGCCGACGCCGGGCGAATCCTTCTTCGGTGCGGGGTCCGCGCCGCCGTCGTCAACAGGCTCTGGGCCCTTCACGTCGAAGATCAGGAAGTCGGTGATGACGCCGTCTCCGTTGAAGTCCGCGAAGGCGATGTCGACGCGATACGTGGCATTGGGCGCGCTTCCTTGGACCCAGCTCCATTGCAGGATGAGGGCATCTTCCGTGGCACGGTCGATGGTGCGTTGTACGCCCGCCACTTCGCCTGCGGGGCCACTGATGATGGCATCGTTCGGGTTGCCGATGGCGGCTGTCCCCCAGGGGCTGCGGATGGTCAAGTCGACGACGACGGTGCCGTTGTCGCTGTTGACCGTGAAGATGTCCCCGCGGACCGGGTCAAAGAGCCAGAAGACCACGTGCGGCCGGAAGCCATCCGCGCTGAATGCGCGAAGGGTCGGGAAGTCGCTGCGGCATTGCTCGGGGCCGAAGTTGACCTGGACCTCTAGTTGCATGGCGGTGCCGGGGGCCAGTTCTTGTTCGACCTGCCAGGTCATCTTGAGTTCGAATTTGTAGACCTGCGCGTCGCCCGCAGCGATGCTGGTCGGCGTCAACTCTTCGGTGGCCGTGGCGATGATGTCGCCGTCGCCCCATGCGGAGACGTCGCTGCCCGTTCGCAGGCTGCCCGAGACCAACGCGGTCCCCATGATCGCCTGGTTGATGGCTGCGGGCGCCTGGTTGTCCGCCTCCAGGTACCAGACCAGTTCCGGGCGCGGCGTGTCAAAGGACGCATTGCGGGCCAGGCCCGGCGTCATGGATGCCGACGCCCCGCCATCGTAACTGGGCACATCTTGGGTGAAGGCCGCTTGCCAGCGGAAGGAGTTGCCGCAGCCCGGGGCCCCTTGGTGGGCGGCCTGCAAGGATTCACCGGCGGGCTCGCTCGGGTGGAGGACCCAGTCGCCGTCCACCATGTGGACGTAGAGTTTCTGTTCGTAGGGGACAGGACCCGCGTGGCCTGGGCCGGCGCTGACTGCGGGAACCAAGAAAGCGGCCAGCAAAAGGGTGGCAAGAATTCTGTTCACGACCCACAGGGAGCGCAGGAGGACTTGAAACCTACCATCAAGACGTTGAAATGTCGGCCAGCTGCTTGAACTGGTCAAGCACTGCGAGCAGGTTCTTGCTGGGCCGCCATGTTTTCCCGTAGTCGGCATCGTCGCCGACGACCAAAATGTGCTTTTCAAGCACGCGCAGGTTGTACTGGATGGTCTTGTAGTCCATGCCGAGGCTCTTGGACAACTGGTGCGTGTTCTGCGGAGCCTCCAGCAGTGACGTCATGATGCGCGTGCGCGTGGCACCGCCGCGACTGCCGGCGAAGACGTACCACAGGAGACGGTCCACGCGGGTCTATCGCCCGGCTTGGATTTAGTCCGCGCTTACTTGCTGAGCATGGCTCGGAGGCGGTCTCCGGCATTCTCGGCGTGGTCCGCGATCTTGGAGATCTGCAGGGTCAGCTTCAGGAGGTGGTAGACGCCGATCGGGCCTAGGTTCGCTTCCGCCTCGGGGGCCAGCAATTGCTTGCTCAGGGCGCGGCTCAGGACGTCCGTCTCGTGTTCCTTTTCGTGCACGATGTGGATCAGCTCCTTCTCTTCTTCCCGTTCCCGCTTGACGAATCCGGTCTCGACCAGGTCGTGGAGGTTGGCGACCGCGTTCTCGTAGGCGTCGATGGTCTCGACGACCTTGTCCAGCAAGGCGGTCAAGGATGCGCCCAGGTCGGCGGGGACCTTGGTGGGCCGCATGCTCATCCAGATGGCGGCGTCTTCCGCTTCGTCGAGGATGTTGTCCTGTTCGCTGAGCGCCTGCAAGAACAGGGCCTTGTCCACGGGCATCCGGACGTTACCAGGGAGGTGGTTTCGGATGTTCGACTTGACCTCGTCGGCCTCCAGTTCGAGGGCGCTGACCTTGGCGGCCAGTTCGGAGACGTCCTGTCCTGCGACGAAGGCCGCCGTGGCCTCTTGCAGGGCCGTCAGGCACTCCTTGATCTTGCCGGCGTGCACGTAGAGGCTCTCGAATGGGCTCTTGTCCCGGAAGGTGTCGAAAATGGGGGCGCGGAAGTGTTTGCTCATGATATCACCTAAGCTCCGATGATGGTCTTAAAGAAGAGGTACAAGAGACCGGACAAGAGACCCGCAGCGGGCAGTGTCAGCAACCAACTGGCCACGATGTCTCGCAGGACCCGTAGGTCGATGGCGGCGACACCGCGTGCTAGGCCGACACCGAGCACCGCACCGACCAGGATCTGGCTGGTGCTGACGGGGATGCCGCGGACGGTCGCGAGGATGATCGTACAGGCAGCGGCCAGTTCGGCGGCAAAGCCGCGGCTGGGCGTGATCTCGGAGATCTTCTGGCCGATGGTCTGCATGACGCGCCAGCCCCAGGTCGCAAGACCGAGCACGATACCGAAGGCACCGACCAAGAGGACCCAGATGGGGAGTACGGCCTTGCTGGGGAAGACCCCGGGTTCTGCGTTGGCGACCGCCACGATGCCCGCGAGGGGTCCGATGGCGTTGGCCACGTCGTTGGCACCGTGGGCGAAGGCGACACTCGCCGCCGTCACCACTTGCAGGGCGATGAAGCGTCGCTCGACTTCCTTGTAGGTCTCCTTGTCGCTGCCGACCTTCTCGGCGGTCGGGTGGGGACGCTTGGATTGGTTGTACCGGATGATGATCTCGGCGATGATGGTGACGGCGGCCGAGATCCCGATGGCCGTCATGTACAGCTCAGGTGCCACGGCGACGGTGCCGTCGTCCTGCTTCTGGAGCCAGCCGAGTTCCTTGTACCAATCCAGGTTCTTCAGGCCCTTGACGAGGGTCGCCAGGGCGATGATGATGACGTCCAGGAAGATGAACATCCAGCGCCATCGGTTGACGGCGCTGAGCGGATCGTTGCTGTTGAAGATGACCGCCTTGATGAACCAGAAGATCAGGAAAGCGGCCAGGCCACCCAAGAGGGGCGCGAACAGCCATGATTGGAAGATCTCAATGACCTTGTCCCAGGCGACCGCATCCCCGGCGTGGTCCCAGCCGTAGTAACTGCCGGCTGCGAACATCCCGGCACCGATGACACCACCGACGATGCTGTGGGTGGTGCTGACGGGCATCCCTTTCCAGGTGGCGAGGGTCAGCCAGATGGCGGTCCCGAACAAGGCAGCGAGCATGCCGGCGATGTACAGTTCGGGGGCAAACTCGAGGGCACCACTACCTCCCGTGACGGTGGCGTTCATGGTGCCGTTCATGGCGTCCAGGGTGTGGTTGCCCGCAGGCCGCACGAAGGCGGTCTCGGGGTCGAGGATCTTTTTGCGGACCGTGTCGGTGACGCTTCCGCCCGCAAGGAATGCACCGGCGAATTCGAAGACGGCGGCCACGATGATGGCGCGTTTCAGGGTCAGGGCACCACTTCCGACGGACGTCCCCATGGCGTTGGCGACGTCGTTGGCACCGATGGTCCACGCCATGTACAGGCCGAAGATGCCTGCCAAGGCGATGATCACGGGAAGGCTAAGGAGCCCGAAATCCAGCATTGGGCGCCCACGACCGACCGAAGTATTCGACCCCTGCCTATAGCTTCTCTATAGACTATTGATATCTAAGACGCGGAACCCCCCAGACCTACGCTTCGCCTGGCTGCCACAGGACCTCGTCGTGCTGCAACACTTGCGCCGCGACCCGGCACCACACGAACAGGGCATCGGAGAGTCGATTCAGGTACTGCACTTCAAGGGCACAATCGCCACCGGCCCGATCCATGGTGACGGCCACCCGTTCCGCCCGTCGGCAGACCGTGCGTGCCAGGTGCAACGAGGCGTTGAGGCGGCTGCCGCCCGGCAAGACAAAGCTGGTGAGCGCGGGCAGATCCGTGTTCGCCGTATCCATCCACTGCTCCAGGTGCTCGATGTCCTGTGCCCGGATGCGCGGTTGTTTGGGGCCCCGATCGTTGGGCAGGGTCGCCAGGATGCTGCCGGCATTGAACAAAGCATGCTGCACATGGCCAAGATGATCGTCCATGCCATGCAGGCCAGCGTGGCCCGTGGCTTCGATCTCGACCCGGCACATCCCGACCACGGCGTTGAGCTCGTCGAGGGTGCCATAGGCGGCGATGCGGACGTCGTCTTTGGGGACCCGCTGCCCGCCGACGAGGCTCGTCTCCCCCTTGTCGCCGCCCCGCGTGTACACCTTGTGGATGCCCACTTTGGGGTCTTGGAAGTCATCGCTCACGGGGGCCGCAAGGACCACACCTTCAAAGAGGTAGGTCGTCAAAGAGACTGGCAAACCAGTCAAGCGTATCGCGCCTGACCCCCTCGCCGGCACGCGTCAGGTGGATGCCATCGGCATCCACGATCCATGCGCGGGCCTCCATGAAGGCGAGATAATTACGAAGGACATCGTAGTTGACGCCGACAGCCCGCTGGAGGGCGCTGCGACTGAGGCCCGGGCGTTCATGGATGCGCTCCAGGAAGCGTGCCAGGACGTATGGGTCAGGACGTTTCATCGAGCCAAGCAGGAGGACGTTCCCATTCACGAAGGATGGCGCGGACGGTCAGAAGGTGCATGCCGGCATAGACCAGGCCACCAAGCATGGCGGCGACCCAGGCAGCGGCCATGGTGAACGGCCAGTCCCCGCTTGGCATGGCGTGGAATCCGATGCTTCCCTGGATGAGGTCGGGGTTGAGCAGGATGACGGCGATCAAGGAGCCGAAGACCACCATGACCCCCACCATGAGATCTCTGAGTGCATGCAAGAGCGCATGCAGGGACGCCATCCGGTCCGCATGGCTTGGTGCCCGGCGCCGAACCGCGAGCCATCCCGCCAGACCCGCCACCATGAGTCCCGCAGCCAGCCCTTGCACGACATAGAGTGCCCTGGAAAGCGGGGGTTGGATCTCATCGACGACACGGGGCCCCCACGGGGTGTCCGCGTGGACCAACGCATACACTTCACGAGCTTGTCGCTGCGAGGCGAAATCATCGTACGAGGTGTCGTAGGGCGCACTGTCGCGGTCAAAGACCCATACAAGATCCAGATCGCCCCATCCGGGCGCGTCGGGGAGGCGCGGCGTCGGCCACGGTGGCCGCTCGAAGTCCAGGCTGAACTGTTGACTCGACCGGACGTAGACGGAGATCTCCTGGCCGGCCAGCATGCGGTGGGCGTCGCCACCTTCCATCACATAGAACTCGCCCCGGAAACTGACCGTGGCGCCACTTGTTGTCCAGGTCGGCAAGGACGTGCTGATTTCTGCGCGAATGATGTCTTCCGGGAAGGCTTCGTACGTTCGCCAGACCAACAGCGTGCGGTTCTCGTCTTGAAGGACCATGCTCTCGCCTGTCAGGTCCGTGTGCGTCCAATTGACGAGCCAGACATGGCCTGCCGTGGCTACTGTCAGGAAACCGATCCCCATGACCGCCAGGAGAGCCCAACGCCTTGCTTCCATAGGGTGACGATCGCGCGGGCCATGTCAAGACTTCCTCCACCAAAGTCGCAACCTCTAAACACTCATATGAACATTCATTCACATGGATGCCGTCGCGTTGCTACGACTGATCAGCCATCCGACCAAGCACGGCATCCTTGAGAGCCTGCGAACGGGAGAGAAGACCGTCACGGAGCTGGTGGAATCCGTGGGCGCAGAACAGAGCAACCTGAGCCACCAACTCAAGACCCTGCGGGAGGCCGGCCTGGTCCGAAGCCGCGCCCAGGGCAGGACCCGCCGGTACCGATTGGCTGACCCCGAGCTGCGCCGCCTGCTGGAACAGGTGCAACAACTGGCAGGTCGCCTCGAACAGGTCGCCTACTATTCTGGCCTGGAACTGCCCTTCGAGCCCGGCTTCCACGGCTACGGTTGACCCCATTCTCTATAGACTATAGGCTGCGTCCCTTTCCACAAGAGGAAGTGGTACCATCGTGGAACTCCGCAAGATCCAGATCACCGGCGGCAGCACGCACGTCATCAGCCTACCCAAGAAATGGGTCGATCGCAACAGCCTGCAACGAAGCGAGACTTTGGCGATCCACGAAGAGCCAGACGGCAGCCTGCTCATCGTACCGCACCAAGAGGCGCGCCCGCGCCAGCGCCGCATCTTGATCGACCTTCCGGATGTCCCCGAAGAAGCGGACCTGGTGCGCCGGCTCGTAGGTGCCTACCTGGCAGGTGCCGATGAGATCCGCCTGCAAAGCAAAGGTCGCATGGACCCCAAGGTCCGACCCGTGGTACGCAAGGTCATCCGAGACCTGGTCGGCGTCGAGATCCTGGAAGAGAGCACCGAGTCTCTGACCCTGCAAGATCTGGTCGGGGTATCCGAGATGGACCTACGAAAGACGGTCACCCGCATGCACCGCATCGCGCGCATCATGTTCGACGACGCCATCGCGGCCCTGGTCGCCAAGGACGCCAGCTTGGCCGAGGACGTCAGCGACCGCGACGACGAGCTGGATCGATTGGAGTGGCACGTCAGCAAGCAGATGCACGCCCTGCTGGAACAACCGCGCCTCGCGGCCCGCCTCCAGATCAGGCCGGCGGAGGCCCTCAACCTGCTCCTGGTAGCCCGCGCCGTCGAACGGATGGGCGACCACGCCAGCAAGATCTGCAAGAACGTCATCAACGTCAAGGACCTGCCCGAAACGCTGAGCCAGGACCTTGAAGCGCAGGCTTCGGAGGTGCGACGCATCTGGGACGAAGCCTTCCAGAGCCTCAAGAAGGACGACTTCGACCAAGGCAGCCGCGCCGTCGATGCAGGGAAGGCCGCCGGCCCGTGGCGTGCCACCTTCAGCCAGACCTTGCTCGCGTACGACCCTACGATCGTGGGACCGTTGACGCTGATCGCAGATTCGATCGATCGTGTCCGCGGCTACGCCATCGACATCGCAGAGACATCCATGAACCAGACCTTCCAGAAAGCGGTCGTCGACGTTTAGGCTCCGACGAAGGACCAGCCTTCTGGTGCAGCCACATTGTAGAATGCGGTCGCATACATCTCCGCCTTCTGGTTCATGTGGATCCAGCCCTCATCCGCAGCCATCGCGAATTCCATGGTCGTGACCTGACCCCAATGGTTGTCCGTGAACACGGCACGGCCCGGGGATTGCCAATAATCGCTCTCGGTGTTCGGCAGGTTGCCTTCCTCGCCGAACGTGTAGAAATAGCTGGTCGCCCCGAGCGGAGACCCAATGGAATCTTCCCAGACCGCCTCGATGACATAGGTCTCGACCGGCCCCGAAGACTCGAAGGTGAAGTAGCACTCGTCACACTGGGCAGGCACGGCCCCGCCCAGGAACGTGCGGCTCGTAAGATCGATCGCGAAGTCCACGAAACCTTGTCCCATGCTATCGAACCAAGCGAAGGGAATGGTCTGCAGGTAGCCGACCTCACTGGGATCGACCTGGACGACGATCTGCACCTTGGTCGCCTCGCCCGCCAGCACTTCCGCCTGGGCTTGCACGGCGCCGAAGCCCTCGCCATCAGCCTCGACGAAGTACAATCCAGGCTCCAGGTCGGCGAAAGCAAAGCGGCCCTCCGAATCCGTCGTCGTGTTCAGACCATGCCCGGGAAGCGTCACACTGGCCCCTGCCACGGTCTGGATCGATGGGTCCACCACGACGCCGGTGATGGCGCCAAGCTCGTCGGTCACCTCGACTTCCTTGAAGTTGCCACTCTCTTCCGTCTCGCCTTCTTTGGCCGGCCCGTCGTCGCTACAACCCGCCAAGGTGACCATGATCATGCAGGCAAAGGCCCATCGCATACCGCCCCACGTGGGCGGCCCGAAAATAAACCTTCAGGCTGCGTTGGCGAAGTGGCCGGCGTGGCCTCGGGGACCCGTCGCGCCCGACATCTCCCCCATTAGGAGGTTTTATGCCCCCCGCCTCGCTGTGAAGACCGATGGGATTGCACACGCCGGAGGCCTTGCCATGGGCCTGATGCAGGTGTTTGAGCGCCT
>JBFKXH010000028.1:0-10623 GCA_041638175.1 Thermoplasmatota archaeon | reverse complement strand
GACGTCCTCGATGATGTCGAGATCCTTCAGTTTGTTCAGGTGCCGGTAGATGCTCGGCATCGTCGTCTCGCACGTGGCGGCGAGCTCCTCGACCGTCCACTCCTTCTGCGGGTGGCACAGGAAGCAGTCGTAGAACACCTTGAACGAGATGCCGTGGTCGGGCCCCTTCTTGGCGGTGTATCCGATCAGTGAGAAGAAGGCCTGCGCCGCACGACGAGGGTCGGTCTCGCCGACCAACGGCGAGTGGCTGACCACCTGCATTTCAAAAGCCACGCCTTGGATGCGGCCACGGCCGTTTTAGCCAATGCGTTTTGATTCACGATTCCCGGGAACGGAATCGTCGCATCAAGGTCGCGGCCAGGAACAGGGCGAGGCTGAGTGCAAAGAAGACGATCGCCAACACGCCGTCTTCATCGAGCGGGTCGAATCCGCCGTCTGTCTCGGCTGCTTCATCACCTCCATCGGCCATGTCCCCGGCGTCGTCGCGAAGCTGGGATTCATCCGGCTCGCCTGGCGGCGCGCTCGCGCCTTGGGGATCGCTTTCCTGGGCGGCGGGGCTTCCAGCCTCTTCCGGATCGGCGGCTGGTCCCGCGTCACCTTCGGGCGTCGGATCGCTTGCGATGACCATCTGTTGCTCCGCCCACCACCATTGGAGCGCCTTGCCCAGCATCATGACGCCGCCGCCGGCCGCTGCGACACCGAGGCCAAGCATGATCGCGAACGTCGTGGTCTCTTGCGGGTGCAGGAGGCGTTCCCCGCGCCAGGTCAGCTTGTAGTAGATCCACTTGCGTCCCTCGTCTTCTTTTTGGACCAGCCCCGTCGCAACGAGCAACTGCAGGTGCTCGTGGATGGTCGCCTTGTTCAAGGCAAGCTCTCGCGCCAATTCGGAAAGGGTCTTGCGCCGGCTATCAAGCGCGCGCAGCACTTGTAGGCGGGACTCGCTGGCGAGCGCCTTGAATGTCTCCATGTCGAGGGTGACCTTGGCCACAAGGATAGGGGGCCGTCGAGACAGATAAGGGTTCGGCCATCGTTCGGTCTACGCCGAAACATCCACATCGCGGATGCGCAGGCTGCCGACGGTCATCCCGGACATGCGCTTGGGCGAATCCGAGATGCCATCCAGCCGTTCAAGCCAGGATTGGATGCTCCCCGCAAGGGCGACCTCTTGGCTGGCACCGATGACCTCGCCATTTTGGATGCGCCACACGTTGGTCGCGGTCACCGAGAATTCCCCGGTGGTCGCATTGGCCGTATGGGCGCCCAGTACCGAATCGACCAGGAAGCCGTCATCCACTTCCGCGATCAATGCCTCTTCTGGCCGGTTGTGCTTGTGTTGGACGGACACGTGGTGCGCGCCGGACCCTGGAGGACTGGCGAACCCGCCCCGAACGCAGCTTGCCGAGGTCTCCGCGCCGTGGCGGGCTGCGTCCCGGTGGTCAAAGAGCAAGCCTACGAAACGGCCCTGCTCGACGATGGGGTTGCGGCGCGCGACCGTGCCTTCTCCATCGAAGGGAGTGCTTCCAATGCCCATCGGGTCCAAAGGATCATCCACGATGGAGATGCCCTGGTGGCCGACCGCTTCGCCGAGGCGATCGCTCCAGAAGGTCTTGCCTTGGTAGTGGTCATCCCCGTCCGCTGCCCGGACGACCAGCCCGAGCAATTCCGAGGCGGCCCCAGGCCGCAGGAGTAGGTCGGCCGTGTGGCTCTTGGCAGGTTGCGGAGTTTGCAGACTCTCTGCGGTCGCCACCACGTTGCGACTGAGCTCCGCAAGGTCCGGCTCGCCACCATGGGTGCTGACCGTATCCCACGCATTGATGGGAGGTTCGCCGTCTTGCACGACGCTTGCGTAGCCATCGATGGCGGTGCTGCGGTCCTCGAACGCGACCCCGTTGGAATTGACGATGGCCGCCTTTCCCCATTCCAAGGACACACCCGCGCTCAAGGCCACGTCGGCCCCTTCGACGCCTTGGATGATGGCCCGGCCCAAGGAAAGGAGGTCCTCGCTTTCCAGACGGGCGACCTGGTCGTCCCATCGATCCAGGGTAGGGGCCGGCTTTGGCTCGGGGAACTGCATCGCCAGGCGGGGTGCCAGGCGCGACGTGGCCAAGGCCCGTTGGATCGCCTCTTCGGCTTGGCTGTCGCGGCTGAAGTATGCGAATCCAAGCCGTCCGTCGACCAACAGCCGCACGGCGCCCCCTGCGCTTTCATTGCGGGCCCCTCCGGTCACACGGCCTTGCTCGATCTCCAAGGAGACGGATGCGCCCCGGCCGAGGTAGATCTCGGCGTGGTCAGCGCCGGCGGCCGTCGCTTTGGCGACCAGCTTATCACCCCGCGCCAACAGATCACTCATTGGCCACCCCCGACCAGGCAATCCTGGATCCGGACAAGGGGGCCCCCGTCGCAGACGGGGATCCATTGGCCCTTGCCGCAGTAGCCAGGATCTCCAAGCCGCTGCTGGTCGCCGAGCGCATCGATGTTGTGCAGGGTCCCCAAGATCTCGCCGGTCAGGCTCACATCCCTGAGGGGCTCGACCTTTTCGCCGTCTTGGATACGCCAGGCATCTTGTGCATGGAAGAGGAACGTTCCGCGGGCCGTGTCGACCTGACCGCCGCGTGAACCTTGGCAGAAGATGCCATCCTTGATGCCAAGGACCTCTTCCTCCGTTTGGTCGCCCGCGTCGATGATGGTGTTGGACATGCGCACCAGCGGCCGGCTGTGGAAGTCTTGTGCCCGTGCAGCGCCGTTGGCGATGATGCCAAGCTCCGCAGCCCGTTCGCGGTCCGACAGGAACCCGCGCAGCACGCCATCCTGCAAGATGACCTTGTCTTGGCCTGGGATCCCGTTGTCATCAAACGGGATGGAGCCAAAGGCGCCCGGCAGCGTCGAGTCGTCCCGGATGTGCAGGCCCTCGATGCCGAGGCGTTCTCCCATGCGTCCCCGGAAGCACGATTCGCCCGTCGCCACCAAGTCGGCTTCGCTGGCATGGCCGACCGCTTCGTGGGCAAAGACGCCAGCGAGCTCGGGGTCGATGACGACGGTCTGCTTACCTCCCTTGGCCTGCCGGGCGCCAAGTTGGCCGACGGCATTCTTGGCGGCCTCTTCGACCTTGGCGATCGGGTCCTCGAGTGAGAAAAGTTCCCAGCCCCGTGTGCCACCCACCCGGGTGCTGCGGCCTGCCAATTGGCCGTCTCGCCGGGCGGTAAAATGGATCTGTGCGACACTGCGTGTCAGGCTCCACTCGATCTGTGCTCCATCCGTTGAGAGGAATTCCTTGTGAAGCAAGGTGTCCGAGTAACTCGTGGTCACGCGCTTGACCTCAGGAAACGCGCGCGCCGTTTCATCCATGGAAGCCAACAGCGACCGCTTTTCGCTCACGTCCACATCACGTGGGTCCACTTGGGGCCGCCAATGGACACGGGCCTTCGTGCCGGGGGCATCCTGCATGACGGCCGGGTGATCGGTCTTGGTCGCCGAAGCGATTGCAATCGCGCTTTCCACGGCATCCCGCAGGGCGCGGGCCGACAGGTCGTTGCTGCTACTGAAGCCCCAGGCGCCGTCCACCAGCACGCGTAGGCCGAAGCCGGTTTCGCTGCCGTCGATCAGCTCCCGCAGTTCTCCGTCTTGGATCTGGAGCTTCTGTTCCGTGGTGGTCTCGACCCGCACATCCGCATAGGAGGCGCCCCGATCCTGGGCCAGGTGCAGGGCCGCTTCAAAATCCACGTCGAGGCCACCCCTCGTTCGGGTTTAGCCCTGGTGGATGCGTACCACGGCTTGGCCACCCTCTTCTTGCACCTCGACCACGGCATCCAGGGCATCGCGAAGCCCCTCATGGTGTGTCACAAGCAAGACCTGTGAGTAGAGTGCGGTCAAGCTGTGTAGGGCACCCACAACGTTCTGGCGGCGTTCGTCGTCGAGGCTGCCGAACACTTCGTCCAGCGCCAGCAACCGCATCTCCGGCGCTCCTGCGCGTTGGGTCAGTAGCCGGCTGACAGCCAGCCTGAGTGCAAGGTGCACCAAATCGGCTTCACCGCCGCTGAATCGATCCAGGGTATAGGCCACGCCACCTTCGGTCACGAACAGGCCATACTCTTCGTCAAGCAGCATCTCCTGGTAACGGCCGGCCGTGAACTGCGACAGAAGCCGGCTTGCCTCTTCATTGATCGCCGGGCGGATCTTGCTGACGAGATGACTGCGGAAGCGTTCGAGGAGTCCGTTGCCCCGGCCGCCTGCCAGTGCTTCCCATTCCCGGACCACCTGTTCTTGTTGCTTGACGGCCTCTCGCTGTTGTTTCCATTCCTCCTTGCGCTTGGTGGCCGAGGCCAGGCCGCGAGTCGCCAATTGGAGGCGAGATTCGGTCTGCAGCGCGCTTGTATGCGTCGCCCGTTCCTTGTGGATGAGGGCGTCTTCTCGGCGTTTTGCTTCGAGTAGCTGCTCGCGTACATCCGGCGTGTCGCGTATGGCCCGATCCGCGCGCCGGACCTCTTCCTTGGCCGTTTCGAGGTGTTTTCGCGCCGTCTCATGGAGGAGGACCAGGTCCTCGAGTTCGTCAGCAAGGCCCAGCAGCCGTGCTTGTTCCAGCTCCATTTTTCGGGCTTGATCCAACGCTCTGACGGCGGCGTCCAGGTCGGGCAATCGACCGCTGGGCGGCGGCAAGCGACGCTTCATCTCCTCGTATTGGACTTCCAGTTCTTCGCAGCGGGTCTTGAGGACCGCGTGCTCGGCCCGCGCCACTTCAAGCGCGTGGTTCTCTTCCTGGGCCGCCTGCAGCCTTTCGCGCGTCTGGCTCGCCCGGGCCTGCGTCTCATCGAGGATGCGCATGGTGCGCGCGACCTCTTCCTTCAAGGTCCCCTGCTTGTCGACCAGCCCAGTGTGGAGTGTCTCCAGGTGGTCGCCCAAGGGCCTCTGGCATACCGGACAATCGGCGGCACCTGAGGCGCCTCGGATCTGTTTGATCTGATCACGCACCTCATCGAGCCTTTGCGTGGCGGCAAGCCACTGGTCCCGTGCCTCCTGCACTTCGGCGTCGAACCGGGCCGCTTCCTTCAGAAGGGGTGATAGGTCTTGGGGCGGCGCGGGGGCCGTGGCCGCCTCGGCCGCGGCCGATTCCCAGCGGGCCTTGATTGCGGCGACTTGTTCCAATTGGGTCTCGCGCCTGCGAGCCGCTTCTTCCAAGGTGCGGATCCTTTCGACATCGTGCTCCGCCTTCGCCCGCTCCTGGGCCGCATTGCCGATCATCTTGGCCCGGTCTTTGGCGGCCTGGGCCTGGACCAACCGTTCGTCGAGTGAAGCCATTTCCTTGAGGAGGCGGGCCCGCTCCCGCTCGACCTCGTCCTTACGGTTCTCCGCTTGGACCCGGGACCGGACCTGCTCATCCAGCTTCTTGAGCACGTCCCGCTGCGCGACCAGTTCTCGTGTCGCTTGCGCATGGGCTTCTACTTCTTCTGCATGCTTCTTCTTGGCGTCTTCGACCGCTGCGGTCGCCTCCTCGACGGCTGCAAGGATGGCTTGCTTGTCAGGCATCTGGGTCCGCAACCCATCCAGGTGGGCCGACGATTCTCTGCGCTGCTGACGAGCATGCTCGATGGCGCGGTCCAGGCTGTCCACGCCCAACATTCGCAAGATCAGTCTCTTGCGGTCCGTGGCCGGTAGGTCGGCCAGACGCGCCAGATCTTTTTGGTGGCTGGCCAGGGTGCTGAAGAAGGCAGCGCGGTCCATGCCGAGAAGTCGGGAGGCCTCCTCGCTGGCAGCAGCGTTCGAGTTCCCCCCCGCGGCGACCAACGGCCGGCCCGACACTTCGAGGGTGGCATGTGGTGTCAGGTTCTTGCCCCGCAGCTCGCGCGTGATGCGGACCGGGTCTCCGTCGAGTTCGAACTCCAGGTCGACCAGAACGGAGTCGCCTGGCGCCGCATCACTATGGCGGATCAGGTGCTTGGAGGTGCGCGTCGCTGCGGTCCCGTACAATGCAAAACCGATCGCTTCGAGGATCGTCGACTTGCCGGCGCCGTTCCTGCCGATGATCGCGGTGACACCGTCTGGCCATTCAATGGTCGTGTCCGTGTGGAGACGGTAGTTCTGCATCCGAAGCCGAAGCAACCTCACTGCCCCGCCTCCATGGATTCCTTGGCAAGGGCCAGGATGCGGGCTCGATCCAGTCCTTCCAGTGGGTAGGTGGCGCTGAACGCCTCGAACTCCTCGTGGAGGGCCCGCAGTCGGGTACCTGTCGAAGCGACCGCGTTCTGGTCGGCGAAAGAAGGGCGTAGATCCAAGTGCAGGAGTCGACGAGATGCCTCCCGCACGCCCCCGAGGTCCAGGCTACCGCGCAGGTCAGGCGCGATGTCATGGATGCGCAGGCGGGCCACGGCGCCATCCGGCACAGCATCGATGGCTCGTTGCGCGGCCTCCAAGATCTCGTCTGCAGCAAGATCCTGGGCGTGCACGATGGGCAGGTCCACATGGGGCCGCCCTGGGATCGCCTTGAAGGTGACCTGGTCGCCGACCCGCAGGTAGCCTTTTTCTTCCCCCGATTCGCGGATGCTCATGCGCTCCGTGGCCCCCGCGTACCATGCGCGGTCCGCGATCTTGGTCGTCCCGTGGTAGTGTCCGAGGGCGACGTACGCGAACCGGTCGGCAGCATCCCCGGTGAACCAACCGGGGTCGATGCTCAGTTCGTTGAATTCGGCGTGGTGGAATGCATCCATTCCGAGGACGCCGCCGTGCAGCACGAGGATCCCGCCATCGAGTGGCTCCACGGCCTTCTGGAGTGCCCGGTTGTCGGGGCATTGTGGGACCGCATGGACCACGTGGCCTGCGATCTGCAGCGTTTCGGGGCGGCCCTTGTAGACCGCGTGGATGTTTTCCAGGTGATCAAAGAGCCGCATGGGCGAGCCGGTCTCGACCATGCGAGGGTGTTCATGGTTGCCCGCGATGATCACGGTCGGGATGCCGGCCTTGTCCAATCGGACGAATCCTTGCAGCGCGGTGGCCAAGGCCCGGTTGCTGGGCCGGACGCCGTCGAAAAGGTCCCCGGAGTGGATGACCAATTCCGGGGGATCATCGAGAGCGGTCTGGATGACCTGGTCGAACGCGTCGTAGACGTCCTGTTCCCGCTGGTTGAGGCCACTTTTTGGATCGACGCGGCTGAACCGCTGGTGCCCGAGGTGCGTGTCGGAGAAGTGCAGCAGATCCATTCAGTAGAACCCCTCGTCCACTTCCACGGTGGCGGTCTGGGGGGCTTCCCCGTGCAATCGATCCTCGAACAGGTGCGTCTTGAGTGGGATCGCGAAGGGCGCGCCCGGCGTGGTCAGGAGCGCTTCACCCGGCTCGAGCATCTGGATCTCCTTGACGACCTGGCTGAGGTCCTGTCGCGCACCGCCACGTACACGTTCGCGGTCGGTGGGGTCGGCCAATCCCAGAATGAACAGGGTGTTGAACTGGCTCAGGAGCTCATCTTCGATCAAGCGGGGTTGCTGCGTCACGGCCCCGAGCCCGACCTTGAATTTTCGACCCTCCCGGGCGATCTGGGAGAACACATTGTTGGACCCGCCCCGCGCATTGAGCACGCGCTGCGCTTCCTCCAGGACCACGCAGGCCGGCACGAGGTCCCGGAAGCCCGCGGCGTCCCGGTAGGCCGCCTGGTATTCTCGAAGCAACCTTCGGGCCAGCGTCGCGCTGATCAGTAGCTCTTCGGCCGGCTCCAGGGCGCTCGTGTCCACGAGTACCACTTTGCCTGATTGCAGACCCGCCACGATCGCTTGCGTGGTGCTGCGCATGGTGCCGTCTTTGTGCACGACCTTTTGGGCTAGGATCCCGGCGGCACGCCGGTGGAGGACGTTCCAGGTGTTGCGATGGAACTTCTCTTGGAAATGCAGGAACAATCCCTCTGCGGGTCGCGTCCCGACCTCGATGAGCCAGTTCGGCCCCCACTCTTGCCATGCCGCCCAGAGGGCCTCGCTTTGCGCATCGCTGACGTGGAAGACGCTCTGGAAATCCAGGATATCGATCTCGGTGGCCGCCACGGCCAGATCGTGGATGCGGCCTTCGAATCCAAGCAATGGCCTGCTGGTGTACACTTCGAGTCGATCAACGCGTGGGTGGTGCAGAAGGCCTCGGTGGGCGGTCCCGTCCCTGTGCGCCCCGCCCCCGCCGTCCGCGTATTCGCCGTGAGGGTCCAGGACCAACAGACCGACCCGCCCCGAATCGAGGCAGCTGCCGGCGAGGACCTTGAGCAAGTTGGATTTGCCCATGCCGGTGGTCGCAAAGATGCCGATGTGCTGGCGTAGCGCGTCGGGGTCCAGGCCGACCCGATCAGGAAGCGATTCGTCGCCGCTTCGCAGGTGTCCCATGTCCAGGTGACGGGGCGGCGGTCGCAAGAAAGCCATGTCTCCGTCCACCAATCGCCGCACTTCGGCGAAGTGGTCTGGCAATGTCTTGGGCTTGCGGAACCGTCCGCCTTCAAGGAAGCCAAGCGGGGTCGCCACGACTGTGCGGTAAAGCCGCTGGTCACGGTCGAACAGGACCACGTCGTCGGAACCTGGGTTCGACATGAGGCTCCCGGCGGTCCGTTCGCCCCACCGCTGGTCTCCGTCCTCCGCGCCGTATTCTAGGTCGACCACGCGGACGTAGAACGGCCGATCTTGGTATGCGGTGACGAGGATCTCGCCCAGTTGCACTGCCTCATCGGGTCCGACCCGGAAGCGTAGCTCGCTGACACTGCGGCCTGTGATCCGCCCGATCGCCGACGACAACAAGACGTCCAAGACACCGCCTCAGGTAAGGGTGACGGCGGCGCCGGTGAAACGTCACCGTGGGGCATTGTGGTCGAGGATGTCGTGGAAATCCTGCAGAAGGTGCCACGCTTCGGCGCCTTGATGGCGCACAGCATCCCCGAGCCTGCTCCGCAAGGAGCGCGCCTGTGCCTGGGAGATCGCCACCGTGTTGTGGGCGACCGCCAGGGGGTACGGATAGCCGGTGTAGACCGCGTCCCGACACAGGGGCAACAGGTCATGCAAGGCCTCCGCATCCGTGGTGTCTACGCGGAAAGCGTGCTTGGCTGCCGGGTGAAGGTGGGCCACGTACGCGCTGGCATACTCAGGCACCGGGACCGCCCAGGCGGTGTCGGGTCGTTGTCTCCGGCCGAGTCGGTACAAGGTCGCCACGAGCGGTGCTCCATCGATCTCCAGACGACTGCGCTTGGCGACCCCCACGACCGGCGTATGATGGCGGCCGGCCAGGATCTTTTCCACGACGGACTGGGCGAGTTTCGGCAACCGCTCCAGTGCACCGTCCAACAGCAGCAGACCGTCGTCTGGAAGGGCCGCCAGTGCTTCGAGCGCGGCTTCCATCTCTTGCAGACTCCGGATCGCCTCTGCGAACGCCTCGGCACCTCGCACCTTGGGGGGTTCCAGCCCGTGGGCTCCGAAGGCCTCATCGACCATCGGTTGTGCATCCCCTGGCGTCGTCGCAGAGATCGTGATCGGGGTCTCTGGTTGGGGTGGACTTGGCCACTGGACGGCCGCCGCGCGGGTCGCCACGATCCAGACCGAACCGGTGTCCGCCAGCACCGCATGAGAGCCGTCCACGGCAGCGACCGCGGGGCGCTCCGGCGTCGGGTGCAGGTCCATCCAGTGTGGCGTGAAGGACAACTCGGCCTGGCTTCGCTCCTCAAGAAGGCGCGCGGCAGCTTCCAGGTCGGCCCGGACCACGAAGGGGAGGAGCGCCGCGCTCCTTACGGCCATTTCGGCTGTTTCGGTGAAACCAGCACCCTGATGAACCGCCCCTCAGGTGGAGGTCTGGGATGCAAGCGTTCATGGAAGCCCTGGCGGAGGCCCTACGACGCCATGGCCACACTGCAAGTCGCGACAGCGCGCTCGAAGGGTTGTCAGGAGCCGTCTATACGATCCCCCTGTTGGTGGAGGCTGACGGCCAGGCGTTCGTCATCGACGCACACCTGGAAGGGGTGGCGCCGGCAGAGGCGATGCATGACCTGGCGACCGTATGGAAGGACGTGGGTGCCGATGGGGCCGTCTTGTGCCACCTGGAGGCCGCGGAGACCCATGATACTGGCGTCCACCTGTGGGGTCGTGACGACCTCGTGCGCATCTTGGGCGGTGCCGCGCTCGAGGCCGCGACAGGATTGCAGCCCCACGACGTACGCTTCACCTCACCGGGTGGCAGAGAGGCCCCGGTCGCCCAGAGCATCAGCGATCTGATGCCGCCCGCGTTCGCAGAGCCAGGGCCAGACCTGGAAGCCCTGGAAGGCTTGGACCTGCAAGGGTCGGGCGCGGATGCCGAAGTTGATCCACCGTTCGCCACGGATGAGGTCGACGAAGAGCCCCTGCTTGGAGACATGTTCGACATGTTGGCTGGCAACGCCGCCATTGCCGAAGGCATGGCCGCGCCTTCGGAAGGTGCCGTCGAGACGGAGCCCACGGCGCCCGCCTCGGTGCAGGCGGTCGAGGAACGGCCAAGGCCTGCCGCCTACGCGCATCCGTTGCTTCCCGTGGTGGTGACCCGGGAAGACGCCATGGCCATGGCACGTGAGCGCCTCTTCGAGACCTTCGCGGTCGAGGCGGTCCTACAACCGGTCCACCTGCTGGACTACGAATGTGATCTCCTTGCCGAAGG
>JBFKXH010000027.1:0-10829 GCA_041638175.1 Thermoplasmatota archaeon | reverse complement strand
TGCCGGCGCCAAGGGCAAGTGCCAACGGGCCGACGACAAGGGCACTCACGGCCGCACCGTTGGAGATCAATGGCGAGATGGTGAAACTCGCCTGTTGGACCTCTTTGATGGCATCGTAATTGGGCACGGAGGACTGGATCAACCAGACAAGCGCCCATGTCGTGGTGAAGATCGCGAAGGCCGGGATCACCCGCAACTTCCAGGGCCTGCTGGACATGACCCAAGCTGCTGCGGTCAGCCCGAGCGCAGGAATGATGGCTGTGAGCGTGACCAGGTTGCTGCTTGGGTCATCGATCCCCTCATCCTGTAATTTCTCAGGGTGGAGGAAGGTCTCCTTCTGGGTCTGGGCGCCAAGGCCGATGCCCAGCGCCACCACGATGGCACACGCAGCAACGATCCATGCACGGCCATCCATACCCTTTCAGCGACGCAACGCCGGTTGAACATTGTGGTGAAGCATCTCCATGGAGATGTCCGAATCGACGCTCACCTTGAGGCCATCACGTGCTGCCACCGTAGGCACGCCGGTGCGGTCGGTGATGCGCTGGGCCCAGATGCCGGGGTCACCCTCCTTGAGGGTCTTGTAACCGAAATGGGTCAGGAGCAGCAACTTCGGGTTGATCTGCTCTGCGAGGCGCTCCACGTCGTCCGTGCACATATGCCACGGAATCCGTGCACTGCCGCCACGGGTCATCTGGCAGACCACGACGCGGCTGCCATCGTGCCAATCGGCCAACCCATCGTAGTACTGGGTATCGATGATGTAGCTGATCTGGCCGTGGGTGAGGCGCATGCGAAAGCCCACCGTCTCAGGGTCGCTGTGCTCCTGCAGGGTCGCAGTGACATCGTACATGTCGTTGAGTTGCAGCCGGCTGCCCGCCTGGACTTCGTGGACATGGGCCGCCATCTGCCGATGGTGGGGCGTGAAGATCGGGCCTACGGTCTTGCCATCGGCTTGCTTCGAGCCACCCATGGCACTTGGGGGGGCAATGAGTGTCCCCTTCTTGTCCAAGCCGCCCCGCGTGATGCCTTCCAAAAGGACCGGCGCATCCGTGCAGTGGTCGAGATGGCTGTGGCTGACCATGATCGTATCGGTCTTGGTCGGGTCCAGACCGTACCGGTGCATATGGACCAGGGCACCGGGCCCCGGATCAAGATTGGCGCGTAGGCCCCGATCCTCGATGTAGATGCCGCCGGTCTGGCGGAGCTGGCTGATCGTCGTGAACCGGCCACCGCCGGTCCCCAGGAATGTCAGCTCGGTCACTTGGTTTCACGATGCGACCAGCACCCGGCCTCGATTTAAGCGGTCCCGTCACGACGGCATGGTTCGCAATCCTGAAACCCATGCACCGGCTGAAGCGTCTGTGTTGGACATTCTTTCGATCGTGATCGGCCTCGTGGTCGGCGCCCTGGCGGTCGCCGTGGTCATCGAGACCACGGGGCGGAGCCGAGAGAAACCGAGCCCGCAAGCCAAGTTGACCACTGGCTGGCGGCTTCGCGAGTTCGGCCGACCGGTCATCGTCGCCCGGGATGTCCTCGATGTGGACGTGCCCGATGGTTCGACCGTCTTTGCCTCCGGCCTGGTCGACCCGAAACTCCAGGCAACATGCACGGTCAAGCAGGTGCCTCCGGTGCGCGCAGAATTCGCCTTGGACCAAGAGAACGGACGGGCCTTGCTGTTCACGGCGGGGGCGACCGAAGGATCATTGGCGCTGGTGACCGTGGACCCTGCGACGGTGCAGCGATTGGAGACCGAGTTCCGGAGCCTGCGGGGCAGAAGCGATGACTACGTCGAGCGACGGCGCATCGCGGAACTGGCGGGACGCCATGGCGTGACCGTGGAGGTGGATGGGGTCGTACAGGACGTGCTGCCGTTCCATGATGAATGGATGATCCGCCTCGAAGACCAGGGCGCCATCATCGGCGTCGTGGTCAAGAAAGATGCCTCCGAGTTGCAGGACGAGCGCATCCGCGTGACGGGTCGCCTTGACAAGGACCGCACCGGATATGCCGTGATCACGGCCGACGCCATCCGGCGCATTCGGTGACGCAAACTCTAAATCGTCGCACGGGGAGATGCGGACTATGCGATGGGTTGTTGCCCTGCTGGTCGCCCCCCTCTTGATCGTGCCTTCCAGCGGCGCTGCAGAAGCAGCGTGCGTCGAGCCTTGCGGCTTCATCATCCCGATGATCGACCTCCAATTCCCCGACAAGGAACTGTGTGGCGGCGGCCGGCTGCTCTATGCTGACGAGTCCCCTGATGACTGTACGCCCTTGATGGCCCTGGGCGCGACCCATTCCATCGAAGGCAAGTTCCGGATGTATTGGGATGCCCAAGAGGAACCCACGTATCCGATCAACCCGGACGAGCCCATCACGGTGACGTTCAGCGAGACCCAGAGCAACGCGGATTGGATCCGGGTGACCATCGAGCCGGCCTCGTTCGTCATCACGTTGCAGGATCTGTACGACCCGGATCACTACACGGAACCGGATACGGGCAGCAACCCGATCATTTGGTTCAACTACGAACGAGACATCACCGTCACCTTCGAGCGGATCGGCGACCCGGACAAGGCTTGGGAAGAGAAGATGGAGGACCGCCAAGGGGTGCTGCCGATGTTCCTCAAGGCCCGCTCCACCGCCTCTGGGGCGTACTACCGGGAGGCCTTCGGCGTGGAGGAATTCCGCTTCCATGACTGTGGCACCAGTCCTGAGGGCTGCCCTGACATGCCCAGCGAACCGGCCACCGATGATGAGGAGAACATCCCGGCCTTGCCACTGGCCTTGGTCGGCATCGGCCTGCTTGGCCTGGCCGCCCGACGTCGTCACTGAACCGTGACCCACCGCCCGATCAGCCCATGCCGATCGAGCGCATGGACGGCCTTGCCAAAAGGCGCCTCCGTCTGGTAACAGAGAAACCGCCCTTTTGCGCCAAGCCAGGTCCCTTGGTGACGGCCTATAGGCGCTATTACGTGGGGCGGTGACGGGAGCGCCGGTAGCGTCTGGTCCGTCCATTGAAGCGACTCCACGTCGAAGCGTTGCGCCAGGGTCTCGCGCCACATCTCGGCTTTGGCCTCGATGCGTTGGCGATCCAGCGGGCGCCCCCAGCCACCCAGGTATTCGCGATGGCGTCGGCGCTCCGGAAGGCCATGCAAGAACGCGATGGTCCGTTCGGTGGCACGGGCCGCCGCCCGGTCCGGCCGCCGCTGCGCCACGAAATAGGCGTCCGCCCCCTGTTCAGCCAGGCGGGTCGAAAGCCGGCGCGCGCTGGTCATGCCGACCTTGGGCAGCGTTCCGTAGAAGGCCACGTACACGGCATGCTCTCGGTCGCACAGTACGCAGGGGGCGTCGTGTTCACGCGGCTCGAAGACGCAATCCATCCACGCCGGCGCGCAGTCTGCGCATTGCTGGACGGGAGCGTTGGTAGGGCAAGGGATGTGCCCGTCGCGATCGAAGCGGCCCACGCAATGCACCTCGGCGCCGACCGTCCAATCGAGTGGGCCCTGGTGGGATAGGTTCACTAGGCCCTGGTCGCCGATCGCCGTGATGACCGGTTCGCCGGCCATCCAATCGATGGCCAGGATGTGGCAATTCATGGGCGTTGCCAAGGACGTCGGCCAAGGACAAAGTCACCGACCATGGGGGCCCACAAAGTACCCACCTGGTCGGGATCGTCCAGGATACGGTGCTCGGCTAGGGCCTTGGCCACATGTTTTCCAGGGACGGCAGCCACATGGCTGGCAAGCCACTGTGCGGGGTCGCGATCTCGGACCTGCACGTCCACGACGAGCACGCCGCCCGCGACCCGCGGCGCACCGAGGGCATCCGGGTGGTCTTGCCACTTTGCTTTGAACCGCTGCGCGTTCGGCGACACGTCGGGGGCTGGCCCCTGGTGGGTGCGGGTCTCCGGCGGGACGCCGGTGATGTACCACTGCATGCCGATCCAAGGTTCATCGTATACGTCCACCTGGGTCGCTTGGACCTTGAATCCATGCCGCTCCATGCCTTCTGCCAACATGCGCGCTGCGCGCTGGAACTGGGGCAGCACGATGTCCAGCCGCTCCGCTTGGCTCTTGAGTTCCAAGCCGACCCATCGAGCCTTGGACGCGGCCAATGCTGCGCGGGCTTCGCCCGGCCCAAGAGGGGCTGCCGGACTTGGAAAGAAGAATCGGTCCGTGGGCCTTGCCAGGTAAGCCTGGGCCGCCTCTTCGGCCAACGCGAGCACCTCTTGTCGCACCGCAGCAGCGCAATTTCGCCCCGGATCGACCGGGTCCGCGACCACCAAGGGTGCCGGTTCCAGAGGGGCCATCTGTCGCTCGGCAGTGCCATCACTGAGCCAGGCAAGCCATGGCTCGAAGCCTCCAAAGCGGATGACGAGCACCTCCAGGAGGTAGCCACTGAACCCGCCGGTCGCCGTATCGGCTCCATACACGCCGATCCCCTTGCACCACGCCTTGGCCAACAACACGTCATCGCGCAGCCGCGCATCCAGATGCTCCTTCACCCACGCCGTGTGGAACGGTGTGCGGTCGACCGCCGTCATCTTGTCGCTGCCTTGGGCGACCCGCACGCAGGGAACAAGGTCCACCTGCAGGCCTTCAGCCATGCCGACCAGATACGGGTGCTGGGCATACTTTGATTCTGCACCTTGCAGGATCTCTGCACCGACCGCCTGGACCGTGCCCTTCAGGTCAGCGTCCGCATCAAGCACGAGAAAGAGATCCACGTCGGCGCCGCCAGCAAGCCAGGTCCCCTTGGCCAGGCTTCCTTGCAGGGTCGCTTCGCCGCCGCCGTGGCGGTCCAGGCTGGATTGCGCCGCGTCGACGATCCGCTTGGCCGCCTCCTGGACCTGTTGCGCCTCCTGCTTCGAGGGCCGGATCCGTGCCAAGATGTCGTTCATTCGCCTCCCAAAGGCAGCGCCGCCTGGGTCGCACGGGTGCCCAGGTCGGCAGCAAATGGCTGTGCCTCGGTCGCCGCCAAGAGCGCGCGCCGGATGACCTCCTCGACCAGTGGTGCCTCGGGGGCATCGTAGAGCGCGTCAGCGCGGGGCAATTCGATGTTCGGGAAGCGGTTGGGCACCATCGCTCGGTAGGCCCGCCGCTTGTCGTCGTCGACCGCCACGCGCGGCAGATCCTCGGGAACCGGGATGCGCGCATGCTGAAGCTCCGCCCGGAACACCGGTCGCCCCAGCACCCGGACCAAGGCCGCCAGCGCGGCGCGGCTGCGGTCTTCCACGCTCAAGGGGACCTCGCGGACCGCATCACCGATGCGCCGGTAGAGGTCCTTGTGGGCGTGGGGGTTGGCCACTTGGTAGTGCTTGCTCGGAGGACGCTGGATCTCGCGCAGGACATTGTCTTCCGCCATGGCGCTCAGGTAGCCGGCCACGGTCAAACGATGGATCGGCTGGGGCCGCCCCTGCGAAAGGGCCCGGGCGACGCCGCTGATGGAGTCTGACCCCACGTCGATCAGGTGGGCAAGGATCTGATCTCGAAATCGCTCTGCTTGGAAACTCATCGCCCCACCCGGTCGCGCAGGGATTCCCAGGCCGGTTCGAGGCGCTTCGTGACGGGGCGCACCAACAGCAGCAAGGTACGCTCGATCCCCATGCACGCGGCAAAGAAGTCCTCCTTCCATTCATCGGCGATGATGGCACCCATGAGGCCGATCAACATCCCTCCCGGAATGTCCGTGGCCCAGTGGATCCCGAGATAGAGGATGCTGAACGCGTACGTGGCCGTCGTCGCGATCACGAACATGAGGTACCACCGATGCTCCCAGTCACGCAGCGAGTAGCCGCGGCGCTTCATGGTCCACCACATGCACAAGATCAATCCGAACGGGATGGCCATGTGCAGACTCGGGAACGCGTTGTCCAAGGGGTCGACGCGCACGAAGAAATCGAAGAAACTGTCGCCCGAGTGGTACAACAGCGCATCCATGCCAGGAATGTAGTCGCTCGTGATCTGCACGTTGAAGAAGATGTAGAACGGGATGGCCAGCACGTAGATCAGGGAGTAGTTGAGCGCGGCCAGACTCGTCAACTCCCGATCGCCTCGAAACGCGAACAGGATCACCGTGAAATAATTCAGGAAGACGTAGCTCCAAAGGTAGTGGACACGCAGGAAATCGGTGAGCCATTCGGCGCGGAACATCTCTTGGATGCGATAGGTCAGGTCCCCTTCGATGGCGTGGATGAGCCACGTCTTGTCGCCGAAGACCCCGCGGATCGGGTCATTGAGGCTATCGACCCAGTTCTTCTCCACGATGATCAGCATGAAAAGCGCCAAGTGCCAGCGATAATCGATGATCATCCGGCGCAGGTCACTGAGGATGCCGGGACGGAATCGACTCGGCGCGAACAACAGGAGGCCGATGGGTGTGCTGGCAATGACACTCCAGAAGACGATGCTGCCCAGCGACGCGGCCACGCTGCGGCCACCGTCCCCGATTTAAAGGCCCTTGCGCGTAGTTAAGGGCCTTATATCCTACTTATCAGGGGAGGCTTGCCCTTTATATATGAACGGCGAGTAGGCGCACGCCCTACGGGGACCAGGTTGGTCATATGGCAGTCATCCACATCCAAAATGTCGTCGCAAGCACCTCGATCGGTGAGGAACTCGACCTCAACGCGATCAGCGCGACGTTCAGCAACGCCGAATACGAGCCGGAACAGTTCCCGGGCTTGGTGTTCCGCGTGCCGGAGCCCAAGACCGCAGCCCTGATCTTCCGCAGTGGCAAGGTCGTCTGCACCGGCGCCAAGAGCATCGACGAGGTCCACACCGCCGTCGGCATCGTCTGCAAGGAACTCCAAGCCCACGGCTTCGAGACCATCGATGACCCGGAGATCACCATCCAGAACATCGTCGCCACCAGTGACCTGGGCGCTGAATTGAACCTCAATGCCATCGCCATCGGCCTTGGATTGGAGAACGTGGAGTACGAACCGGAACAATTCCCCGGCCTGGTGTACCGCCTGCAAGACCCGAAGGTCGTCGTGTTGATCTTCGGCAGCGGCAAGCTGGTCTGCACCGGCGCCCGCAAGAAGAGTGACGCCGAAGACGCGGTCGACAAGATCACGGCAGAACTGAGCTCGCTCGGTCTGCTCTTCTAAGTCCCACCAAACCGGACGGCACGCACCGTTCCCCCGCCGGCACGCAGCGGCAGCACGAAACTGAAGGTGGAGCCTTGGTTCAGACCGTCGCTGGTCGCCCAGATGAGCCCCCCATGGCGCTCGATGGCCTGCCGGCACGCGAACAGGCCGAGTCCACTTTGGAGGTCCCCCTGGAGACTCCGGACCCCGCCAGAGAAGGGTCGAAACAGATCCTTGGCCTGCTCCGGTTCGATGCCGGCTCCAGAATCCTGCACTTCGACCAAGATCTCGTGATCGCGGCGGCGACATCGCACGATGACGAAGCCGCCATCCGGCGTGTTCTTGAGCGCATTGCTGAGCAACCCGTCAATGACCTGCGCCATGCGCGGCACATCGATGCTCGCGATCAGTCCGGGCTGGACCTCTGAAGCCAATTGGATGTTCCGAGATCGGGCCATCTCACCGAATTCTTCCAGCCTGGCCAGGACCAACTCAGGCACGTCGAACGGTTCGCATTCCAAGGGCCCGTCGGCGCCGTCCACGGAGCACAGGTCGATGAGCTCCTGCATGATCACCAGCAGGCGCGTCAGATTGCGCTCAATGATCTCGACCCCGCGTGCTTGACGCGGCGACAGATCGCCTTTTTCCCCATCCTGGCGCAGCATGTGCAACTGCATCCGAATGGGCGTCAGGGGCGTGTGCATCTCCTGGGTGGCAGCACGCAGGAACCCTCGCTTCGATCGATCGACGTCAGACCTTGCCGCCTGCAGGGACGCTTGACCGTGCTGGAGGGCTTCCAGGTCATCGATCACGAAGCGCAGCAGCAGCACCAGCAAGCCATGATCGTCGTCATCCTCGGTCAACTCCAGGCGCTCCGAAAAGTCGCCGGCCAAGACCTTACCAAGGACCCGGACCAGACCCGCGATCTCATCTTGCTTGGCCTGGACGGTCTCAGGCTGCATCGGCACCCCAGGTCAGGACGTAGGCAAACGTCCGCGGCTCGATCTCTTGGGCCACCACGTGGCCGGTCTCATAGGCATCCATCCATTCCTGGAACAAACCCCGGAAATGGTCGATCGGATAGTCAGCGTTGCCCATGACGATCTTGATGCAGCAGGGACCGATCGACTCGCTGCGGAACGTCACTCCTTGGAACACGCGTTCGGCGATGGTGGGCGCGTGCATCATCATGAAACGAAAATTGCGCGGAAACAGACGGAAGATCAAGCGCGCCCAGGGCGTCATGGAAAAGTTCCGAAAATGCAGCCTTCCGGCCTCGTAGGCCACTTGTCCTTCAGGCACAGGTTCATCGACCAGGAATTCCACCGCAGCCTCGATGATCTGCACTTCAAGGGCCACGGGCACGTCTTGGCCGTTGGCAAAACGCAAAGAGCGTCCGACCATGGTCTCCAAGCGAGCGATGCCTTCCTTGCCATGCAATTTCTCGATGGCCTTGAGGTGGCTGTTGACGAAGACGCCCTTGATCGTCGGCGTGGTCGGTGCGAGCCGGCGCGCCTGCTCCTGGGCTTCCATGGCCAAAGATTGGCATGTCCCCTGGAAAGAAGCCCACACCGCGGGGGTATCCCCCCGAAGGGGCGCTGGGCACTTCCCCCCAGGGCCAGCCTGACCCTGGAAGTTTTTTGAGGCCCACCCTTCGCACAGGCCATGCGCCGCGCGACCGTCACCGTCGTCGACTGGATCATGCTGTCCCTGGCCATCGTCAGCGTCGGCATGCTCGTCTACGAAACGTGGGGCGACCCTACACCCGAGCAGACCCGCCAGATCCTGATGGCAGACTACGTCATCATCGGCATCTTCGCCATCGAATTCTCCTTGCGGTGGGTCAAGGACGAGCGACCCAAGACCTTCGTGCTGCGCAACTGGTACGAACTCCTCGGGATGATCCCCGTCGCACACCCGGCCGTGCGTGGCTTCCGGTTGTTCCGGATCCTCCGCATCGTGGTGATCCTCAGCCGTTTCGGCCGCGCCGCCGACAGGGCCTTCGGCGAAGAGTTCACCTACCGGCTCATCAACCGGTTCAAGGGCACCATCGTCGATGCCATCAGTGGCGCCGTCACCCTTCGCGTCTTGGATGAGACCGAGCAGGTCATCCTGAAGGGTCGCTACACCCACAACCTGGCCGACGCCATCGAGGCACGCGGCGACGAGATGCTCGCCATCGTGGTCGAGAAGGTCGGCGACGATCCACGCGTCGGTCGCATCCGACACATGCCGTTCTTCGACGACGTGGTGGCGATCACCAGCCGCGTCACGCAACGCATCGCCATCGACCTGCTGCGCGATCCCCGCATGGATGAGATCGTCAAGGAGATCATCAAGCAGAACACCGACCAGATCAAGGCCGAGGTGGGGCGTAAGGAAGCGGCGAGGGCTATGGAATCGCCCCCTGTGGGAGCCGGGTGAACTCCAACATGCCGTCGTGGGCGCTGACGGCGATGTCGTGGTTCGTCCAAGTCTGGATCGCCTCGCCATTGGATTCGGGCTGCAAACGCATCAGGTAGTGGCCGGCCCCGGCAGTAAGGTTTCGACCCCAAGTGAACACCTTGCCTAGATCTGAATAAACGTAGGAAAAAGGGGTCCCCGCGGTAGACGCCCGTTGAGCCATCCAAGCCCAGGCTGATTCGCTCATGATCGACGGCGGCCTCAGTGCCGATGCAAGGCAATCCCCCGAAGCCTGCTCAGGGGCCTCTTCTTCTATTGCGTACACTGGTTCTTGAATGGAACTCCAAGAAGCTTCCATAGTCCAGCTTAGGACCTCGTCGTCGACAACCAGTGAGATGCGGGCCCGTTGGCGTGAGCTTGCAATAAAGGAAGCCCCATTCGTGGTGGGCATGGACAACTCGATTTTTTCAATACAGCCTTGGTCCAAGCCATCCCGGAAGGCCGCATCTTGGGCCGCGAGCGCTGACAGGAAGTCGTCGACCGACCGACCGTCCATAAACGGAGCATGTTCGGAGCCCGGGAACGGACGCTGCCCGCCGCTGGACACGGCGCGTTCCTTGTGCGGGGCGACGTCCGCCAACTCGAGAAGACCGCGTTCTACATAGGAATGCACCACCTGGTCCCCAACGTCTGGCAAGATGTGCCCTTCCCCGTAGGAAAGAATCCGGCCTGGCAGACTGTTTGGAGCAGTCTCTTCTGAGATTTCCATGATCGTGGCCCCCGCTTCGTGGCGCAACGTATACTCGACCCCTTCCCAAATGCCGCTCCGGCCATCCATGACGGTCGCGGAGGCGCCAGCGATTACTGTGAAACCGAGACCATAGCGCGAGAGTGCGCCCTGCCGCGACCAATAGTGCTCATCCATGCATTCGACAGGCCTACATTCGCGCGTATGCCGAAACATGTGGAATTCCCGATCATAATGTTCGACAATGGGCACCCGGCCGTCAGCCTCGATCCTGAACTCGTACGCATTACGCATCTCGCCATCTCGATCCATGATGGAAACCGGCCCGCTGAACTCAACCTGGGCGGTCGACCACACACCTTCGACCAGGAGAGTAACATCGGCGGTGAATCCTCGAACCTGCCAGCTTTCTCCATGCCCCGCATCGCCGGATTCTGGAGCAATGCATCCAGCCCATATCACAGAAAGCAGCCCACACAGCATGACGGCCGGTCCGCCTGTACTTCTTCTCATGAGACCAATCCTTGACGGTTGTCAGCAATACCTGTAGTCGTATGAACTAGCATACTGAAGGTACCATGTGTG
>JBFKXH010000026.1:0-11046 GCA_041638175.1 Thermoplasmatota archaeon | reverse complement strand
TTGTCGGTAGAATCGCTCGGATTGCTCGTTGGTCACCTGGGCACGCAACACGGGCTCGCCTTCGGCCCAGGATAGCACTTCATCGAATTCGCCGAAGTCGACGGTCTCCACCGTCATGTTCAGGTGCGCAGCCAAGGCGCTGCCTGGCTCCCAACTCGCTTCGAGGACCAAGCCGGCCAGGTCACCCTTGACCGTGAACTCCCAGACCCTTTCGTCTTGCGGGCTCACCGAGCTGCAGTCGATCGGAGAGCGTCCGTTCGATGTCCGGATCAAGGCATCGCAACCCAGGAATCCTTGGAAGGAGGCCTTCTCCATGCTGGCCTCCTTTTCCGGAACCCGTTCGAGGGTGAAATTGAGCAGGTGCAAGGCGTCCGGCACGAGACGGATGCTCTGACTGACCGGCATGAACCCATCGGCCCTCGCGATCACAATGAGCACCCGGTCGACCGGGAGGCCTTCAAAGCCATAGCTCCCACTGGCACCGGTGGTCGCATTGACGCCTTCGCCTGCGACCTCGATGCGCGCGCCTTCGATCGGCGTGACCGTCTGATCGAGGACAAAGCCCCCGAGCTGGTGGGGCCCCGCCGCATCCGTTGCCAACGGACCCTCGGGCACTTCGGCGACCTTGCTGTCGTCTTTGGTGCAGCCAGCAAAAGCCAGGGCAACGATCAGCAACCAGACGTGCTTCATCGCCGACGCCGTAGGAACGCCAGGGCGCCGAGCAGGGCAAGGACGGCGACGAACGGCGTGCCAGGAGCACCTTTCTCCTTGCCGTCTGCGCCTTCTGCCTGTTCACCTTCAGCACCTCTGGCACCGGGTTCGTTCTCGGTCTGGATGATGCGACCGTCGCTGATCACGACCGGGGGTTCCGTGAACACCTCATCCCAGCCCAACATGTTGCGGACCACTTGGTTGCCCGAGTACGTGGTGGCGTAGTCGTCAAGGCCGTAGGGGTGGTAGAATTCCTCGGTCGGATCTGGTAGGATCGCGCCCATGAACTGGATGCGTCCTTCGCCCAGGTCCAGGTAGCCGAGTGCTACGTTGCGCCCTTCGCAATTCTGATCCAGGCTCCTGCCCGGGCACACAAGTCCGGCAACACTACCACCGAGGCCGGCGAAGGCCTGCGGGTCGATGCCCCAGTTCGGTGCGGAGCCCGTCGTGCCCCATCCGAGCGGCGTGGGTTCGTACGTCTGCTTGACGCCACCACGGACCTTGTTGAGCATCTCGTGCTCCAGATCCATGCGGATGCCGCCCATGTAGCCAGCCTCGCGGGAGACCGCATCGGTGGTCAGACCAGAGAGGTCGAAGAACGACAACGCCGCGTCGGTCAAGACGAGGTTCCCGCCGGCTTCGACCCATTCGAGGATGGTCTGCAGTCTGGCAGCATCCGGAGTTCCGTCCGCCACTTCGTTCTCGCCTGCAGCACCGCTCACGAATTGATTGATGGCGCTGCCTGCGATGACGAGGTTGTCGTAATTGGCCAGGGTGTCTGCGTCCAGTTCAGCCGCATTGCGGGGTTGCAGCACGCCGGCGATGGCGTTGGTGGTGCCGCAGTTCTCACAGACGAAGGGCACGATGTCTTCCCAGTACTTGGCGGGCCGTGCGTGGAACGGTTGGTCCGGTCCATAGTCCCACTGGTCGTCGCCGGGGTTCTGGTCGGCCCAACCACCAGGGGTCTGGGCCGGGTTGCCCTCCGCGTCCACATCGTCCAGGTTCGTCGCGACGAACTGACTCGGCACGTAGGCCGTGCGAAGCCCGCCCGTCTCGTAGCTGATCTGGGCATCCAGGGCGGCTGCGTCCATGAAGCTCTTGACGATGTGCCGGACCATCCAGACGTGGTAGTCATTGAACTGGGCGCCGCACTCGTACTGGGCGCTACAGTTCAGGTGGTTGTAGGCCAGTTCGATGTCGTAGCCCGGTGCATTCAGGCCCGTGGACTGGGCAAAGAAATCGCCATTGAAGCCAGAATCGGTGTACCCGATGGCGTCGATGACCGTGTAATATTCGGCGAATTGGCTGCTGCCGGCCCGATGGCCAGGGTTGCCCCCGTAGAGGGCACTGCCAGCTTCAGGGCAGATGCCGAACCCGAACGGATCGCCTTGGGCGCACGTGGAGTAGAAGTCATCCTTCGTCGCCTCGACGAAGGCCTGGTACGCCGGTTCGCCAGGTTGCCAGGCCGCCTCTTCCGCCTGGAAGAGCGTGCGCCATTCACTGAAGTGCGGGTCCGCATTCCAGCGTTCCTTGAGGGTCTCCGCCAGCCGCAGGCTTCGGTGCATCTCTTGGGGCGAGAAGCTGCCTGCAGGAAGCATGATGGCACCGAAGTTCTTGTGGTTCAGCATGCCGTGGATGTCGATGGCGTAGTCCCATTGGAAGGTGCCATTGCTCTCGTCGCGTTGATTGACCAGCCAGTTGCCGAAGCCCACGTTGGTGGACCCGTCGTTGTCGCCGCCGGATTCCGGCTCACCCATCACGTTGCGGTTCGGGTTCTGCCATCCGATCGTAGGGGTCTGCCGGTTCAAGTCCGTGCCGCCGCCGTTGCCGCGCGTGAAGAGACCCGGGCAGCCGCCACCCAGCTGCGTCGTGGGAAGGCCATATTCCAGTTCGTCACAGGCCCAGCCGTCCGCGTTCGGGAACAGCAGGAAGATGTTCATGAAATCCAGGAAATCATGGTACGTCGACACTGTACCCCCGGTCGGTTTCTCCATCGGTTGTGCCATGCCGGCGCCGTTCTGGACGGTCTCGGTGGCAAAGCCGACGTTCTTGACCAGGTCCTCCAGGACCCGGAAGCCGCCTTCGCGGCCGCCCTTCTCGTTGCCGTGGATGGACAGCATGAACAGCAGGTTCAGCTTTTCATCGCGGGCGATGGGGGAATTCTCGTTGCTGATCTCCAGGACGTAGATCGGGTTGCGCTCCGGGCCATCCAAGAGGTTGGTGTTGCCGTGGCTCAACGCGACCTGGTGCACTTCGATGTAATCCGGGAACTGCCCGGCCAAGTATTGCAGCCCCGCTTCGAACTCGAAGAAGGACACGTAATCGGTCGCAAACCCGGTGCTCCCGCCCGTGAACCCGTTCGGCCCGGTGGGCGTCAGGTAGTCGCTGTCCGCGATGGCCTCAGGGAAGACCCGGCCGGTCGCCTGTTCACACACTTCCGGAAGGATCAGGTCCGTGCTGGCGGAACTGCCTCCGCCGATTCCGCCGGCGGCATGACAGTAGGGGACCGCCGGATTGGCCGATGCCGGTGCAGAAAACAGACTGATGACGAAAAGGGCCGCCAGGAAGACCGGCAGGCCGCGCGCTCGACGCATGTTCGCGCGAGGCTGGATGCGCGGCTTAAGGTTTGTCGGCGTCAGGCTCCGCACCAACAGGAGAAATGCACATATCTGCACGATTCGCGCGGTCCTTGCGCGCGGCCGGACCTACCAGAAGTCGACGGAACCCGCTTCGTCAAGGGGGTCCTCGTAGTCTTCCTTAGAGGCTTGGCAGCCCTTGTCCTTGGCAAACGCGATGATCTCGTCCGCGTCGGCGTCAGCGCCGGCCGGGACCTCGAAGATGACCTTCGCACCGCTGTGCTCGTAGAGCTTCTTGAAGAACTGCTCCTTGACCTCCGTCGCGATGTCCGCGTCCGGGGCTTCCACGATGACCCGCAGCGTCGCCATTCAGCTCACCTGCTTGACAGACTTGATGGCATCCCACTGGCGCACCTTGTCGACCACTTCGATGCCTTCGACCACATGACCGAAGACCGTGTGGACGCCATCCAGGTGGGGTTGGGGACTGTGGGTGATGAAGAACTGGCTGCCGCCGGTGTCTTTGCCGGCGTGCGCCATGCTCATGGCACCGCGGCCGTGGCGGCGCGGGTTGCCCTGCGTCTCGCAGGGGATCTGCCATCCGGGACCACCGGTTCCCGCGCGGCGGTCGCCCTTCTTCTTGGAATGGGGGCAGCCGCCCTGGATGACGAAATCGTTCAGGACACGGTGGAAATGCAGTCCATTGTAGAACCCCTTGTTGACAAGCTTGAGAAAATTCTCCACCGTCTTGGGGGCGTCGTTCTGGAACAACTCGATCGTCATGGTGCCGCGTTCTGTCTCCATCTCGACGATGGGCAGACCGCCTTCACGCTTGGCCATGTGGCGGCGCAGGGGGTCCATCATTTGACGGTTGTGCAGCGGGTCGCGTCGTCTCCGAGGTGATGTTGATCGAGCAATGGGTGCTCGGAAACGGGCGCGAGGCGGATGACGGCCCCCACACCTGCGGCCCGGATTTCCTTGATGACGGGACCCCAGACGATGACATGGACCGGGCCACTTTGGGTATCGAGCGTCACCTCTGCCTTGAACCGGCCGTCCACCACCTCGGTCGCTCCCATGGTCTCGACCCGCCCCTCCAGACTCCCCAGTTCGGGCGGGATCTCCTCGATGACCGGAGGCAAGGACAATTCTACGCCACCCCGGTAGCCTGCGCGTGCCACCACGCCGAGCAGACGGTATGCCTGGCCCGGTCGCCACGCCGCGGCGACCTGGACCTCCTCATCCCAGAGGACCATCTCGACCTCGCCGGTGGCATCGGCAAAGCGGGCCCTGGCGACCAGGCCCTTGTTCCCGTTACGGCGCGTGAACTCGCGCGGTGCGACCAAGTGCACGAACGTGGCCCGCAAGACGCCTGCATCGCCGGGAGCAAGATGGCCGGCGCGCAGCGTGCGTGGCGCGACCTCGCCTTGCAGGTGGGCCGCAAGCCGGGCTGCCGTCTTCGGCGCAAGTCGGGGTGGTGCCAGCCCCTCCACGATGTCCACACAGGACATCGGGCCTTCAAACCCTCGGCCCAAACAGTGAAAGCACATGGAACCCCAATCATGGGCATGGAGGATTCGATCCAGGACATCTTGGCACGCTACGAAGCCAAGGGCTTCACGGGCGCTTTCACCGTACACCCGGGCGGCATGTTGCATTGTCAGACGTGCCAAAGCGACGAGCCGGCCGCGCAAGCGCCGCTCGAGGCCCTGCACCGGCTGGAAGGTGACACGGATCCGTCAGAACAGGCGGTCGTGGCCGGCATCGAATGCCCGAGTTGCGGTGCCGAAGGCACCCTCGTGTTGTCGTACGGCCCGGAAGCCTCCATCGAAGACATGCAGGTCCTTGAGCAGCTCATCGATGACCGCGACCAGGCCCGTATCACGCCCGGCTTATGACGCACCCTTTTGTGCCAAAGACCCCGTGTCGGCCCTGTGTCCTTGGCGGACAAGACCTGCAAAGCCTGCGAGGGCGATGTGCCGAAACTCGGCGATGACGAGATCACGTTCTTGCTCGGCGATGAAATTCCAGCTTGGCGACGAGACGGTGATTGGATCGTGCGTGAGCGCACGATGCGCGACTTCATGGATGCGGTCCAAGCCGTGCAATCGATCGCTGCCATCGCCGAAGGGGAAGGGCACCACCCGGACCTTCGCATCCATGGCTACAAGCACCTGGAAGTGCGCATCCAGACCCATGCGGTCGGTGGCCTGACGGAGAATGACTTCATCCTTGCTGCCAAGATCGAGCGACAGTGGAGCCGCGATGCCTGACGTAGCACTCGTGACCGGCGGCGCGACCCGCATCGGCGCTGCGATCTGCCGGGAATTGGCCAAGGACATGCATGTCGTGGTACATGCCCGGACCTCGGTGCGTGAGGCCGCCAGGTTGGCCGAGGAGATCGAGGGCAGCCACATCCTTGGCGATCTCATGGACCGCAGTTTCGTCGAGAAGGCCATCCGGAAGGCAGGTGCCATCGCGGGCAGCCCGGTGACCCACTTGGTCAACAACGCATCCTTGTTCCCCCGATCGACGATCCACGACGCGACGCGCGCGGACCTGCACGCCATGATCGACCTGCACGTGTGGGCACCGTGGCAACTGGCACGATCCATGGACGGCGGCCAGGCCGTGGTGAACCTCCTGGATACCCGCATTGCCAGCGCCGACCCAGACCATGCGGCGTACCACCTGAGCAAACAGGCGCTTGCAGACCTGACGCGGACGTTGGCCCGCGAACTGGCGCCACTGCGCGTCAACGGTGTGGCGCCCGGCCCCATCCTGGAAGCCACGGACGGCGGGGACTTCAAGGCGGCCGTGGAGGCCACGATCTTGAAGCGGCAAGGCACCCCAGACGAGGTGGCGTCGGCAGTACGGTTCATGTTGACAGCCCCCTACACGACGGGCGACGTCCTCTACGTCGACGGCGGGAGGCACCTCAAATGACAGACAAGATCTACATCCGCGATCTGCGGCTGCGGACCCGGATCGGCGTCGCGGACTGGGAAAAGAAAGCCCGACAAGACGTCGTCATCAACTTGACCATCCACCACGACCAGCGCCTGGCCGCAGGAAGCGATGACATCAAGGACACGGTCAACTACAAGGAGATCCGCGACGATGTGGTGGCCTTCGTGGAGGAGACCCAGCACGACCTATTGGAAGCGTTGTCTGAAGAGATCGCGACCATGGTCCTTGCCAAGAAGGGCGTCCAAGCGGTCGACGTGACCATCGACAAGCCCTTGGCGCTGCGCTTTGCCGACAGTGTCGCGGTGAGCATCCACCGTCCATGATCTACGTCGCCGTCGGGAGCAATCTGCAACCCCATGTACACGTACCGCGGGCCATCGAGCGAATGGAAGTGCAATTCGGACCTCTACGGTGCAGTCCCTTCTATGAGACCGCCCCGATCGGCCGGCCGGAGCAACCCAACTATTGGAACGGCGTCGTGATGCTCGCATGCGACCTGCCCCGCGGGACCATCGAGGCGCGGCTGCGCGCCATCGAAGAGGCGGAGGGACGGGTCCGCACGAGCGACAAGTGGGCGGCGCGGACCCTGGACCTGGACATCATCGGCATGGGCGGCGTCTGGGACCCAGAGGTCGAACAGCGGCCGTTCTTGCGACGATGCCTTGCGGACCTGGGGGTCATGGATCCCCCGGCCGACACCTGGCCTCGGGTCTGGTCGCAGGATTGAAACGTAGCTTGTGCCGTGTGGCGGACATGGGAACCACATGCCCTGCTTTCGAGCTTGAGGCCATCGGCAGCGGACGAAAAGTCAGTCCAGAGGGACTTGCCGGGCGCCGCGTCGTCCTGGTCTTGCATGGGCCGCGGACGACCGATGCACCCAAGGAGGTCGGCAAGGCAGTGCGCGCCGAATTCAGCGCGGCGGATGACGTGTTCGTGGCCAATGTGGTGAACCTCAAGTCCATGGGCGGCCTTTGGAAGAAGGTCGCGACGGCCCAGATGACCCAGACCTATGAGAAGATGGGCGCCAAGATCGAGGGGGACCCGGCCGATTACGTGGTGCTCTTGCCGGACTGGGACAACGCCGTGGGGCCGCTATTCGAGATCGAGGACAGCAACCAGGCACCGGCCGTCGCCGTCCTGGAAGACGATGGCACCATCCTCGGCGTGGTCACAGGCGAAAGCCTGGGCGACCAGGTCATGGCGCTGTTGGCTCAGTAGGTGACCCTTGGCGCCCCGGGTGGGTCGAGATCCGAGAACCACGCGAACGCGATGTAGAAATGCTCGTCCTCCGCCGCGGGCGGGGCGATCTCTGGGACACCACCGGCGATCAGACCGACCCCCTCATAGGTCCAGACGTGGACCTCTTTTTCGGTCGTCGTCCAGCCGTGGATGGTGCCATCGACCCAAGTCCCATCATCGGACCACCCCAAATGTCGTACCTGCTCCTCTTGGTTGACGTTCCAGGTGAGCAATCGATGATGCTTGGCCAAGGCATGGTGCGTGTGGACCGCCACGTACCCACCAGCAGGGACCACGTACGTGGCGCTCCACGCCCACCGTCCCGCCTGGGTCTCCTGACCGACCGTCGCGAACTCACCTTCGACCTCGACATCTTCGTACGTATACGAGCGCTGCATCACATGAGCAAACCCGCCATGGGAGAACCCGCCGACTCCTGCCAACGGCCAATCCATACTGCGGATCGTGTGGGTCAGCCCGGGTTCGCGGATCCGGACTTGCGAGAAATCGGACACCTCTGCTTCGAACCCCATGATGACCTCGACACGCCCCCCGTCCGGTTCGATCTGCCAGCCTCCGTTGCCGACCCACAAGTGTTCCTGGACCACGCCGGCCTCGTACCAACGCGTCAGGTACGTAGCGTCACCGTGGAACACGAACTCCATGGGCCGGCTGGCATTCTCCCACACGAAACGGTACCATTGATCCGGCAGGAACTCGAATTCCGGCTCGTCGCGGACCTCGTTGCCGTCCGGCAAGGTCAGACAACCAGACAACATGAACACGATCGCGCCCACCCGTAGCATACCATCACCAGCGGCTGACCCCGCTTCAAGTTTGGTGCGACCAGGACGAAGATCCCCGCCCATGCCACCACCCTTATCCCTGCACGCGTCCATGTTGTGGGTGAACATGTTGAGGTATTCCCATGCGTGACGTCTGCGCCGTCTCGGTCGGCATCACGAAGTACGGAAAGCACGAACTTGCGGCACGCGAACTGATGACCGCAGCGGCCGATCAAGCCATCGAATCCGCTGGCATCGATGCCACCCAGATCGAAGCAGGCTACTTCGGCAACGCATTCGGCATGGCGGAGAAGCAAGGCCACCTGGGTCCGCTCATCATGACGGCCCTCGGCATCCCCGAAGCCCCGGCCACGGTCATGGAGACCGCGTGCGCAAGTGCCGGCACGGCGTTCCAACACGCCTACCGCGACGTCGCCGGCGGATTCAGTGACATGGTCGTCACGGGCGGTGTCGAAAAGGTCAGCATGCTCGATACCCTCACCGCCACCACCTACTTCTCGTACGGCAGCGACTACACCTTCGAAGGCGGCAACGGATGCTCGTTTCCAGGCCTTTACGCCACCATGGCGCGCGGCTACTTTGACAGGTACGGCGCGACCGAAGAGGACCTGGCCAATGTGGCCGTCAAGAACCACAAGAACGCCGTCCACAACCCCATCGCACACCTCCAAAAAGAGATCGACGTGGAGACCGTGATGAAGAGCATGAAGGTCGCCGACCCCCTCAAGCTCTACGACGCCTGCCCGTTCAGTGATGGGGCCGCGGCGATCATCTTGACCACCGAAGAGAAGGCAAAAGAGATCACGGACACGCCCATCTACGTGGAAGGCAGCGCCCGCAGCGGCTCCATCGCCAGCCTGCAAGACCGCGACGACCTGACCACCATCCCGGGCACGGTACGGGCCGGCCAGGAGGCCATGAAACAAGCGAAGGTGGGCGTGGATGACATCGACTTCTGGGAAGTGCACGATTGTTTCACCATCGCCGAAGTGGTGGCGAGCGAAGACCTTGGATTGTTCGGCCGCGGCGAAGGCGCCAAGGCAGCAACCGATGGTCAAACCGCCCTCGGCGGCAGCCGCGTCATCAACCCGAGCGGCGGCCTCAAGGCCAAGGGCCACCCGGTCGGCGCGACCGGAGCCGGCCAGATCGTCGAAGTGGTCGAACAGCTCTGGGGCGAATCCGGCAAGCGACAAGTGGACGGTGCCACGGTCGGCATGACCCACAATGTGGGCGCCACCGGCGGCACGGTCGCATGCCACATCCTCCGGAGGCGCAACTGATGTCGGGTGAAGCCGCCCCCGGGCCGATCCTGACGATGAAGGAGCAGCAGGAGAAGCTGCGCGAAGAGGAGATCTGGGGTTTCCATTGCAATGCATGCAAGCACGATCAGTTCGCCCCCATGGTGCGGTGCCCCAAGTGCCGAGGCACAGACCTTTCAAGTCGCAGATTCAGCAACAAGGGCAAGGTGGTCAGCTACACCATCCAGACCGTGGCGGCCGAGAGCTTCCTCAACGAGACACCGTTTGCCTATGCCATCGTAGACCTTGAGGACGGCCCCAAGATCGCGTGTTGGGTGCCCTGGATCAGCAAGCCCGCAGACCTGCCGATCGGCACCGAACTGACCTACGTTCCAAGCTATAAGCCCGGCATCCAATTCGACAAGGCATGAACGGAGCCGTCATCGCCGCGTTGGCGATGATCTTGCCATTGGCGGGTTGCGCCGCACCCCAGCTCGAAGATTCGCCGGCTTCGCCCGCCGCGCCGTTCCGGTTTACCCTGGATCGCGAGGTGGCGGCCCCGTTCGGGATGCAAGTGGATGTGGTGCTGGCGCGCGCCGGGACATGCACATTCACGAGTGAAAGTTCCGGGGAGGTCATGGCTGCGACCGCGTGGACGGATGTGGACGGGCATGGCAGCAGTAGCAGCGGCGCAGACCGTTGGCTGGTCTACGTGGCCGGACAAGGCCAGTCGCTTGATGCCTTCGGCTCCGCCGGGAATTCCTGGCCGCTACGGGTCGAGAAGTCTGTGCAGTATGGCATCTGGGTCGACCCGGGTGCAGACACATACCATCTTCACTTGACGGTGGAATGCCCACCTGCATCGCAGGTATCATGGAGCCAAGTGGGGAAGGCGCTAGCGTTCGTCGACAACTCCATGGCGGCCACCGCCGGAATCCACGTGCCCGAGGAGACCACGCACACGATGATCAGCTCCTCGATCCAAGGGAGAGCATCGCTCGTGACCGAGCACCCGGGCCGGTTGCACCTAGCCTCGCACGTGTGGAGCGAAGAGCCCCCCGTGCATCGACAAGGTTCATTCAAGCTTGCCATGGCGCCGGCCACGTTGTCGTGGGATCTGGCCAACCAGTTCCGGGATCGGGTCGACGTGGCAGCAGGGCCGATCGAGTTCGCCTTGGACTTCGTCCACGTCGGGCCGTACGGTCAAGTCGCTGGCAGCTTCGTCGAGCTCATTCCGGTCGACGGCATCGAGCACCTCTAGGCTCGAACCGCGTGCTATGCAAAGGGGACCCTCGAACCGCGTGCCAGACTCTACAAATAGGCTCGCCGATCGTCATCCCGCCATGCAATGGCACCTTCGACGAATCCCCCTCGCACTGCTGATCCTGCTAGTAGGTTCCACGGCCGCCACGGCCGTCGCCGGCTTTGATGAAGCCATCGATGCGAAACCCGTGCCGACCACGTTCCATCTTGCCCAGGCCCGCCATGGCGACCTGGCCATGTATG
>JBFKXH010000025.1:0-11629 GCA_041638175.1 Thermoplasmatota archaeon | reverse complement strand
CGGAGACCCCGGGCCCCACGGAACCCGGCACACCACCGTCTGAGCCATCCGAGCCAGGGACCAATGCGGCGCCCGAAGCGACGCTGCAGGCGAACTTGACGGCCGCGGTCGCGCCGGCATCGATCCTTTTCTTCATCAACGGCACCGACGCAGAAGGAGACGCCATGAGCTGGACTCTGGACGCCAATGGGGACAACGAAACGGATGCGCAAGGGGACTCGGTTCCGGCTGAAGCATCGTTCGTCTTTGAGGAGCCGGGATCCTACACAGCCCGATTGACGATCAGCGATGGCCAATCCACGACGGCCGCGGAGATCACGGTCGAGGTCTCGGCGCCCGAGGCGGCGCCCGCGCCCGAACCGCTAGACTACACGGGCACATGGAATGCGGTCGGCTCGTTCTGCGAGACCGGCGTGGCGGGGTCCACGTATGACGGTGTCATCCAAGGGGCCGCCAACGTGGGGCCTGAGACTTGGGGAGGAACCTTCGAAGCAATGATCGACTTCGAGTACCCGGAGCTTGGTGGCACCATCTCCTTCTCGTCAAGCGGCGGCCCCGGCTCCATGGAATCGATGGAGGTTTCTGTTGGAGAACTGGTCACTGGCATCATTCCGAACGACACGACCCGGGTGGTGTTCCAGGTCTGCAGCGCTGGCCCCGCGAGCTTTGACTTGACCGTGTACCCGTTGGCTTGATCAGGCGCTGACGAGGCTTTCCCAGAGTGCGACGGCGGCCTCAACAGCGTGGGGTCCGTTGACGACACGTGCCTCCGCTTGCTTCCAGGTCATGCCTGGACCCGTGATGCCAAGCCCGATCGGCTTGTCCATTTCGAGGCTGAGCTCTTGCAGGGTCTTGGCGGTCGCGTGGGTGATGATCTCATCGTGCTTGGTCTCCCCTTGTACCACGACGCCGAGGACGACGAGCGCGTCCACGTCATCACGGGCAAGCAGGTGCTTGGCGGCAAGGGGTAGGTCGTAGACGCCCGGCACCGTGGCGTGGGCAGCGATGTGGGCACCCAGCTTGGCGGCCTTGGCCTTGGAAAGCTCGGCCATCATGTCGGTCAGCTCCACGTTGAAGGTGGCCTGCAGGATCGCCAGGCGGCACCCCTCTTTCGGGTCGCGCTTGGTCGCTTGCCGCGCAGGCTCCGGGTTGTGGGTCCGTAGCGGCGGCCAGACGGCGGGTCGCTGGGGGGCTTCAGTCGTCGGCGCGGCGGGCGGCGCGGGTTCCGGTTCGGCTGGCGCCGGGGTGGGCTCCTCGGCGGGCACGGCGGCAGGAACGGGTTCGACCGCCGGGGGTTCTTGCGAAACGACGGGTTCGGCGACCGGTTGCACCTGCTGCGGTGCGGCCTCAGCGACCGGTTGGACAGGGGGGGCTGCTGGCGGCGCCGGCTCCGCGACCTTGGACGCTTCGTCGGCTGCTTGTGGGGCCGGCTCGGCGGCAGGCTCGACGGGTGCGTCGGCCTGGGTGAAGGCCGGCGGCACTTCCATGGTCTCTGGCACTTGCGGCTCATCGAAGGCGGCGAGGTTCTCTTGCACGTCGGCGGCCCGCTCGTAGACCTCGAACTCGTCGTTCAGGTCGGTCGTGACCATGTCGGCCGGGTCCTGCGGCTGACCTTGTCGCCGCAGCATTGCCTCGAGTGCTTCCTCATCCAGTACCATGGCTCCCGAATCTCCACAGGAAAACGGGGTTGATAGATGGTTTGGTAAGGCGCGGGGCGCCTACCGTCGTCGGAGGGCAGCTGCCGCCAGGGGCAACCAGAACAGGAGCGGCGCGGGGCTGTCCTTGCCGGCGGGGGGGTCCTCTTCCGGCGTGCCGTTGCCAGCGGCGGGCGGTGCCTCCTCGCTGGCTGGTGGCATCGCCCCCGGTTGCGACGGCTCGGGGTCCGGAGATCCGCCCTCTACGGCCCGCGGCTGGATCTGCAAGGATGCGTCACCCACGAATCCATCGTAGGTGATCGCGAGTTTCCATACGCCTTCGGCACCTGGAAGCAATTGCGTCGTCGGTCCGGTGGCATTCACGACCTCATTGCCGGCGGGGTCGGTCACCACCAACGAGGCGCTGCCGGCGGTCGCATTGCTGGCCCATGCCAGATCATGCTCTTCGGGCCCCGCCGTCCAGTTGTAATGATAGACTGCGTGTCGTGGGTTGACGAACTGGTGGTTCACGTCGACGGCCTCGACATCTTCCCAGACGTGGACGACTGTCGGTACCTCGGGCTCTGCCGCGAGGCTGGGGAGCTCCACCCGGGACGGGTGCGTCGGACCTACAAGGACGTGCAGGTTGTCAGCTGCCGCACTCGGGGGATTGTTGTACCACAGAAACATGTCCACGACCACTTCGGTACCTGCAGGCAACGTCGCCGCCTCCAGATCGATGGCCTCGGAGATCTCGATGATGTCACTGGACCCCGTACATGCAGGTGTTCCGGTGCCGCCGACCTGTCCAGTATCGGCCACGACCGTGCCATCGATGACCAGCCGAAGCTGGTGGGTCGAAAACGTTCCGTCCGGGAATCCTGTCGATGCAGTATCGCAACCGATGAACAGGGTGATCGTGCCGGTTCCTTCGACCACTTGCAGGGGTTCGTCAAGCGCCATGGACATGTAGGTGCGGCACGTGATCGCACTGGAGGAAAAACCGATGTACATCTTGCCGTCAGCCGCCATGTCGCCCATGGCATAGGTGTGCTCATCCTTGCAGTGCGGTGCAAAGATGCTCGGATTCTCGGCGACTTGGATCAAATCGTCGGTCATGTAGAAGGTCGCAGCTTGAACCGGTCCGGCTACGCAGAATAGCATCACGGCGGCCAGGAGCAGGCGGTGTCGCATGCTTGCGACGGCGCAGGTCGGCACTTAACCGTTGTAGCCGCAACGGTCAAGCTTTTTCGAGGGAGCCCACGTCTTCGAACCCCTGCCGTTGTCCTGTGCCTGATCGCAGGGTCAGTTCGTGGGGGGCCTCCATGAGCCAGTATGCGTTGGTGGCATGTTCACGGACCCGGTTGTCCACCACGGCGACCAGCGCCTGGCCTTCTGCTTCGTCCATGTGCACGATACATTCCAACACGGGCTTGCCGGTGGCTTGCTGGCACATCTGCAGACCCAAGGAGGCATCTTGGGCGCATTGTTTGTCGATCTCTTCTGGCCCGGCCATGCCGCAGGCCAGCACGACATCACAGCCTTCCTCGAGCATGCGCCGGGCGGCGACGCCCAGGTCCTTGAATCCCGGTACGGTCCGCCACACGATGCGATCGTCGGTGACCCCGTGCTGATGGAGTTGATCGATGGCGCGTGGGCCTTGGCGACACACGGCGAACGTAGTGTCCACGATCCCATAGTGGGCCGTCCCCTTTGCCGGTGCTTCTTGCCGCGCGGCCCAGGTGTCGGTGATCTCTTCGAGGTTCATGCTTCGCCCCCGTACAGGCTCTTTTCATCCGCTCGTGCGGCGATCTTCTCGATGATCTTGCGGGTGCCTTGCAGGTCGCCGACGAATTGGGGCAGGCGGACGACCCTGCACCGGATGCCGCGTTTGTCGAACTCGGCCTGCACCTTGTTCTCGTCGTACTTCTGGTCGAAGCCAAGAGCGAAGATGTCAGGTTGGAGTTCTTCCACGATCTGGTAGTAGTCGCCACGGTGGCCGAGCACCGCGTCATCCACCGGCTTGAGCGCGGCCACCATGTCGCGCCGGTGCTGTTCCGGCGTGATGGGCGCATGCTTCTCTTTGGCCACCGATTCGTCGCGGGCGATCACGACCACCAGCTCGTCGCCCAGTTTTTTGGCTTCGGTGAGCATGTGGACGTGCCCTGGATGAAGCAGGTCGAAAACGCCGGTCGTCATGACCCGGACATGAGGGCCCCTCACGTGGTCGCCTGCACCTGGTCCGCTCGCCATGCGTCGACGACCTCGGCCCCGGTCAAAAAGACCAACCCGTGGGCCGCTGCATAGGCCTCGGCTTCGGCCCGCGGGAGGGCCTTGCCGTCATCGCCAAGCATTTCGCAGATCGTGGCACTGGGCACCAGACCTGCCTGCCGCATGACTTCGATGCTGAGTTCCGTGTGGCCCTGCCTGGCAGCAAGTCCTTCGTCTTGCCCGTTCAGGAGAATGACATGGCCTGGTGCGCGGAATTCCTTGCCGAACGCTGCGGGCACGTCCTCCAATTGTAGCTGATCCATTTCAGCCACGAAGGCGGCGAACTCCCGGACGGTCGTGCTCCGGTCTGCATCGGTGATCCCGGTGAAGGTGGAGCGGTGGTTGATCGTCACGCCGAAGGCGGGCTTCGAGGCATCGTATTGGATGTCATCCGGGGTCATGTGGCCGATGACCGGGGCCGCCGCGGTTGCCAGCAGGTCAGAGAGCCATGGCAACCCCAGCGCGCGGTGATGCTCGGGGGCGACGGTCGTGCAGACCAGTCCGCCGGCGTCCCGCCTGAGCGTGTAGAAGGCGGCGGGGTCTGCCAACTGGGAGGCGACGACCATGTCGGTCTCTTCTTCCCGGCCGTCGGCATCGTAGAGGAGGACGATCTCTCCGTTTCGCAGCGCCTCGTGCGCACGCTGGAGGTTGTTCACAGTGCGCCCAGCGCCGGGGCGCATATCAAGAATGGGTGACTACGCTTTTTCGCGTATTCAAGCGGCAGCGGGTTCGTCTGCGGCTTCCACAGCTTCGGTCGGTTCCGGAGCATCCTCTTCCGCCTCGACCGTCGCAGCTTCCCAGTTCTGGCGGTAGGTCGTGACGTAACCGGCGATCCGGTTTCGGAAGGTGGAACCCTGGACATCAGTCAGCTCGTCGACCATCTTCTTGTTGTGCTCGAAATCATCGGTGAACTTGTCGTTGTACCGGTTGACCAGCTCGATGGCGACACGCTTGATGTAGGTAGGACGAATGTTGCCCATGGGAAGCAGGCCGCGGTGACCTGACGCCACATATAAGCATTGGGGGGCTCCAGGAGGTGTGCTCTGGAAGGATCTGTTGCTGGTGGCGGCCGGAGGTGCCCTCGGCGCGGTCGCACGATTTGCCGTGTCATCTGCTCTCCCGCGGCTGGTGTTCCCGTGGCACACCTTGGCGGTCAACCTGGCCGGCTCCTTCCTCTTAGGATTGGCATTCCTGGACCACGGCATGGAGCACACCGGCCGCCTCTGGTTCGCCGTCGGCTTCCTGGGCGCTTTCACCACACTGAGCACCTATTCGGCAGAGACCGTGGATCTGTGGAAGAACGGCCACATCAAGATGGCGCTCGGAAACGCCATCGCCAACGGCGTCGGTGGGCCCCTCATGGCCCTCCTCGGATGGCGATTGGTTTCGCAATAGGCCCAGCAGCCTTATGGCGCCCAGACAAACCGTCCACCATGCGCTTGATCCTCATGCTCGCTATTTGCTTCGCGATCGCCGGCTGCACGTCCAGCGAGAGTGAAGCCCAAGACGAGGACCCGGTCGATGACCCGGGTGAGATCCTGGACGGAGACGTCCTCCCTGACCCCACGCCGGACAAATCCCCCGTGATCACCTTGTGGCTCCACGCAGACACGCAAGACCATTGGATGGATGAAACCCCTGCCAGCGCCGTCGAAGAGGGAGACCGGGAGATGCGCATCGGCCAAGCCACCAACGGGTATGAAGAAAAATTCCCAACCAAAACGACCCTGGGCGCGCTACCATCCGGCACGGAAGTGACAGTCCACTTCCACGGGTACACCTTAGCCCCCGTGCCCAGCCCCTCGATGAAGGCGATCCTGACCGCCGACGGCGTCGAAGTGGGTGTCGTGCAAGACGAATTCAATTCGCCCATCCTGGACGCTGCGGCCGCACACACCGGCGAATGCCTTGCCCATGCGCTGAGCTTCGAAACCACCGGTGAGATCCCGGCTGGCGCCGACCTTGCGCTGGTGTTGTCCATTGAATCGGGCGCGGCCTACCTGGAATGTTACCCCGGTGGCGAAGAAGGGCCGCGCGTGGTGATCGGCTAGAACAACGTCGCTTGCCCGTCTGACTTGGCGGGCTTCGGTTTCGGCGTAGGTTCGGGTTTTCCCGCCTTGGACTCGAACGCTCCAAAGGCATCCGGGCTGGTCGGGCCGATCTCCTCCTGCTTCGCCTTGATCTGCGCCCGTAGCTCCTTGACCCGCTTGCTCTTGCTCGTTTCACCCAGCAGCAGGCCAGTCTCCTCATCAGTAAGGTCCATCGCAAACGACTGGTGCAACGCGAATTCTTCGTCTTGCACGAAGATCGCCGTGAACGGGTCGACCTGGTGCAGCCGCGCCTTGCGCTTGCTCTGGTGCGTCGCCCGGCCCAGGTTCAGGGCCAACTTGTCCTTGGTCTGACGCATGCCGCGGCTGCGACTCATCTTGGAAAGCCATTGAGGGAATCCGAACGGATTGAAACCTCGGGGGCCAGGGTGCTGCTTGACGGCCATGACCCCTACGGACGAGAGGTCGCCCGCGTAGGCCCACAGCCGGTAGTTCTGCTTGCGGCGGGTGCGGCCCAGGAAGACATCTGCGCGACTCAGCATCTCGTACCCCGCGACCAGATCCTCGGGATGCACGTACTCCTTGGGAAGGTTCTCATCGACCCAGAGCACCGTGTCCTCTGGCGTGGCATCGAGACTCAGCATCTCGCGCTTCATCTCGCTGATCTTCTTGCCCTTCAGGATGTGGCGCACCGCGTCGAACAGATTCCCGGTGGTGTCCCGCGGCCCGAGGCTGGCAAGGTCCTGCACGGTCACTGTGGTGCGCCCGACACAAAGGGATTCCAGGTCGCGCACCGCGGCGCGCAGATCCCCCTCGGCTTTCACCGCGATGGCCTCGAGCACATCCCGCTCGACCTGGATGCCCTCCTTGGCTGCGATCATCGCAAGCGCCTTGGGGATGCTACGCACGTTGACCCGCGTGAACTTGAGGGTCTCGGCCAAGGTCTTGAGCGTGCTCCCGGACCCCTTCGTCAGACCATAGAGGTCGTTGACGATGAGAATGATGGGTTGTTGGGTGCGCCGGATGGTGTCGACGATCTGGGCCTTGCCGCCGCGGTCGGACAGATCGCTACCTCCGCCCGCCGCGTTCTCACCGCGCAGCTGTTCGTACAGGTTGTCCGCCTCATCAAGGACGATGAGTTTGCGACCCATGGAGCCGCCGCCGTCCCCCGCTGCGCCGCTCGTCTGAAAGGAGCCGTCATCGCCGAACGTCTGATGCAGCGCGCCGGCGGTCGCGACCTTCTTGATGCGGTCTGCGTTACGAGCGTCGCTGGCATTCAATTCAATGAGTGCCCAACCCATGTCGTTGGCCAAGGCAAGCGCGGTGCTGGTCTTGCCCGTCCCAGGCGGACCGGCGAGGATCATGGCGCGCTTTTGTGGAACCCCGGTACGCCACGATTCAGCCCAATCTCGCAGTTTCTTGATGGAAGGACCGTTGCCGACGATGTCCGCAAGGGACGCGGGGCGGTGCTTCTCGGTCCAGTCCACGACCTGCCACCCACCCCGGGCACTTCAAGCCTGCTCAACGCGCGCGGTCAAAGCGCCCCAAGAAGATCGTCCAAGCGACTCTCCGGCCGTGGCTCGTGCAAGTAGAATTGTTCGCGGCAGATCTTCAGGCTCTTGCGTTGCCCAGGCCAGATGTACTTGGCCATCGCCTCGTCGGCGGACAGCCAAAGGAATTCCGTGTGCTCTTCATTGAGCACCACCTGCGCATCGGCGGCGACCTCAGCGCAGAACACCGGGCTGAGGATGATCTGGTCCTTCTGGGCCAGGTAGAACCGGTTCACGTAGCTTGCCTGGAAGAACGCCAAGGACCGCAAGCCGGTCTCTTCCCCCAGCTCACGATGCGCCGTCTCGTATGCGGTCTCGCCGGGTTCGATGTGGCCCTGCACGGGCGCCCATGCACCGGCCAGCATGACGCCAGGGGCCCGTTTCATGACCAGCCATTCATCACCGTTCGGCGTACGCCGGAAGACATGGCAATCTGCAAACCGACAGGTGATCTCAGGCAAGCAATCGCTCCAGCCTTGCGATCGCCTCGTCCGCCTCTTCCTGGGTGACATCCAAGTGGGTCACGAACCGCGCCGTCGGCCCGTTGTCCCGGGGCAGGCACCCTACGCCTACGTCTTTGGCCACATCGCAGAAATCGGGCCCCGTCATGCCCGTCGCGGAGACATCCACCATGACCATGTTGGTCTGGACCGACTTGCGATCGACAGCCAGGACGTCGATGCTGTCCAGCCCTTTGGCCAGGTACTTGGCAAGCTTGTGGTCGTCCTTGAGCCGCTTGTCGTTCTCCAGCGCAACAAGCCCGGCCGCCGCGATGACGCCGGCTTGGCGCATGCCCCCGCCCAATGCCTTGCGCACATGCCGAGCATGCTCGATGAAGCCGGCCGAGCCTGCAAGCACGCTCCCGACCGGCGCGCCCAACCCCTTGGAAAGGCACACCATGGCACTGTCGGCACCCCGCACCAGACGGTCGGGCTTCTTGCCCGTTGCAGCCGCCGCGTTGAAGATCCGCGCGCCATCCACATGCAGAGCAAGATCCTGCTCGCGCGAGAAACGTGCAAGGTGGTCGTGGGCATCGATCGGCCAACAAAGCCCGCCGCTCCAGTTGTGCGTATTCTCGACCGCGACCATTTTCGTCGGCGCAAAATGGGGATCGCTCGGATAGACATGGTCGGCCACGTCCCCCGGGCCAAAGACGCCTCGTTCTCCGACGACCGTGCGGACGGTGGCCCCGGACAGCAGCGCCGCAGCGCCGCCTTCGTAGAGCGCGATGTGACAGTTCTCTTCGCAGACGACCTGCCCGGCGCGCCCCGTGTGGATCCACGTGGCGATCTGGTTGCCCATCGTCCCGGTCGGAACGAACAGGGCCGCTTCCATGCCCAGTCGTCGGGCGACGGTCCGCTCCAGCAACTCGACCGTCGGGTCTTCTCCCATGACGTCATCCCCGACCTCCGCTGCGGCCATGGCCTGGCGCATGGCCTCGCTGGGCCGCGTCACGGTGTCGCTGCGAAAATCAAGCACAGCCCGCCACCCAAGTGGCGGGAAAAAGGGCTTACGCGACTTCGACGCCGGTCATCTTGACCAGCCAAGCGTGCAAGTCGTGCTCCAATTGCAGGAGGTCCTCATGGATATGTAGTGCCTTGCGGAGCGTGTATTCAGCATCCATGACCGCCACTGGGCGCCCGGGAGCTTTCAAGACGGCGGCGAAGGCCCCTCGTCCTCTTGCCCGAAATGCTCCTCTTCCCAGGCGTCGATCTCCTCATCGTCCCACGGGTCGTCCAGTCGAGAAAGTTGCCAACTGTAGAAGAAGGTCGTCGCCCCTCCGTACACGGCCATCACGACGCCCCCCATGGCAAAGTAGACGCTGAAGCTGCCTGCAAACAGCAACGCGATGCCGGCGACGATGTACCACCGGGCATCATCGCGCTTCTTCTTGAGTCGAGCGACCGCCTCGTCATGACGGGCATGGGCTTCTGCCTCGGAAGCAGGCTGCTCCCAGATGACGCCTTGGCCGATCTTCTCAGGCATGCTGACCTGCGACCACTCGCGACCCCACATGAAACTGATGGTCGGGGTCAGGCCTGCAACCCCAGGTGCACTTGCTGCACCTCCACGCTGGAAAGGCCTAGCCGTTCGCGGGTCGCCTCGAGCATGGCAAGCTCCTTTGGCGTGAGGCTGCCGTCATCAAAGGCAAGCTCGACCTGCTGTCGGTAGAAGCCGACCCGTTCCTCCAGCGGCAGACGATGAGGTGGAGTCCCTGCGGGGACGGCAGCCGCGGCCAAGGAATCGGCGAGGCGGCGGGTCGGGCGCACCGAGGTGATCGCCAACGAGGCGCTGATCACCAACAAGGCGCCGAACACGTAGCCGAAGCGGTCCACCAGCATCTCCGAGGCTGCCAGACTGATGCCGGAGTAGATGGCCACAAAGAAGGTGGCCAGGGTCGCCTTGTTGACGGTCCAACGCAACTGCACGTTGATGTCGAACATGTGGTGGCGCAGGATCGCATAGCCGAGCACGAGCGCCATGACGAGTAGCCCAAGGTGTCCGATCACCGCGGCGGACCACAAGTAGATCTGATAGGCCGCCTCGTGGCCGGTCGCGTCATGGATGACACGGGCGACGGTCTGCACCACGAACGGGATCTCCTTGGACCCCAAGGCAACAGAATACAATGCGAATTGGCGTCGCATGGTGCCCTTGGCCCGCCACCACCGCGTCACGCTGTAGAGGAAACCCAACGTCCAGGCGGTGCTCCCGACGGCCTGGGCTACCGTACCCCACGTTGACTCCCACCAATCGCCTTGGACGAAGAACACGGAGGCCAGCAGCGGGGCAAATGCCACCGAGACCGCCGGGACAAACCAACGAGCCTTGTGGAACGCCCAGCCCATGGCCGTCGCGACAAAGACGATGTACACGCCCGCGTCGATCGCCGTGGCCGCTTCGTTGACAGCCAGCATCGTACTGAATGCGAAGCGATTGTGGACTGGATCCTCAAAGGCGAACAGCTCCGTGAACCACGTGATCTGATACAATGTGTGGAACAGCAGAAAGAACGCCAATCGCCGTCCAAGCAGGTCCCCTGGCCTTGCCCGGAAGACCAGGGTCGCCATGAGCACGAAGATGGGCAATGCCAACACGATGATGACGGCCGCGAGATCAAAGGGAAGTTCGTTGGGGAACCACTCGACCATTCACTGCCTCCGGCGCCGCGCCTCGACCACGTAACGGGAGCGGGGCGGGTTCACTTGAAGCTTGCGCGAGGGGGCGTCTCAGAACACGGCGGGTTCGCGGTATTCTCCATAGACCTGGACCATGGCCATGCGGATCTCGCCGAGGGTCGCGTCAGCGCGCGTGGCGTCCAGGATGAGTGGCATCAGATTGGGCCGCGGCTGTGCCTCACACGCCTCGGCCAACTTGTTCAGGGCGGTCTCCACGGCCCGGTTGTCGCGCGTCTTGCCGGCCTTCAGGTCCTGCAGTGCCGCCACTTGTCGCCGTTCTCCTTCTTCATCGATCTTGAGGATCTCATCGTAGGGGGGCTCCTCGATGCGGTGGCTGTTGACGCCGACGATGATGCGCTCCTCGCGTTCGATGGATTTTTGGTAGCTGTACGCAGCATCGGCGATCTCGCGCTGGAAGAACCCGTTCTCGATGCCGCGGACGATGCCACCGAGGGCGTCGATGCGGCGGAAGTAGTCGTTGGCCGCTTCTTCCATCTCCGTCGTCAGGGTCTCGAGATAATAGCTGCCGCCGAGCGGGTCGATGGTGTTTGCCACGCCCGATTCCTCGGCAATGATCTGTTGCGTGCGCAGCGCGATGCGGACCGCTTTCTCCGTCGGCAAGGCCAGCGCTTCATCGAAGCTGTTGGTGTGAAGGCTCTGCGTGCCGCCCAGGACCGCCGCAAGCGCCTGCAAGGCGACGCGCACGATGTTGTTCTCCGGTTGTTCCCGCGTGCAGGTCATGCCGGCGGTCTGCGTGTGGAAGCGCAGGAGCATGCTGCGGGGGTTCTTCGCGCCCGCCTCGTCCCGCATGAAACGCGCCCAGATGCGGCGCGCGGCACGGTACTTGGCGATTTCCTCGAAGAAGTCGTTGTGGGCGTTGAAGAAGAAGCTGAGGCGGGGCGCGAAGCTGTCCACGTCGAGGCCGCGGGCCTTGCCCCGACGCACGT
>JBFKXH010000024.1:0-11737 GCA_041638175.1 Thermoplasmatota archaeon | reverse complement strand
GCAGGTTGTTGATGACCAGCAGTCCTTCGTTGGCGTTGCTGCCGTCGCCAAAGAGGTCGTAGGGCAGCCACGAGGTCAGGATCACGTTCCCCGTCCCGTAGGCGCCGGGGTCGCTGATGGCGAGCACAGAATCGTCACTGTCGTCCTCGACCACGCGGGTGAAGGCGGCGGCGTTGCCGCCATTGTCCTGCAGGTTCCAAGCGCGGCCGCGGTCGTCGTAGGCGTCCCAGTTGAGGGTGTCCGCCACGTGCAGGAGCGGATGGGCGCTGTCTGGCGTGCTCAATCCGCCGCTGCTGGATTCCAGCTTGGCATTGAGGATCGGTTGCAACCAATTGACGACCTGGTTCTCGCTGCCGAATACGATCAGGGTTCCGCCCCCGAGCACCCAATCCTTGATGGTGCTCTTGATGGCGTTGGCCGTCATGGTGTTGTGGTCCACGTTGCTGCCGACCACCAAGGTGTTGGTGATGTCAAGGCGCGCCGTGCCGTCAGGATTGAGAAGCCGATCATCAAGCTCCTCCTTGAGCAGATCGTTGTCGTCGGGGAAGACATCGCCGAAGTGTCCGATGCCCGCCTTTTCGGCGTTGTGGGCAGGGTAGATGGGGTGCTCACATCGGGCACTCCAGCCCGGGGGGGTCGTCATGGGGGAGTCGCTCGTGGAATCCCAGACGAACGGGCAGAAACGATGGACGAGGCTTTCCAGGAATTCGACTTCGATGGACGCGGCATCGGAATAGACGTGGCTCCCCGCACCCCCACCGCCCGGTGGGTCGTAGTTGGGCAGCGCGCTGGTCTCGATGACCAGCGTGTCGGTCACCACTTCGCCGTTGCCCCGCGTCAATTTGATCTCATAGGTCCCCACACCGAGGTCGGAAGCCGGGAAGCCATCGAAGACCCAATCCTCGTTCTGCTTGGGAACGTTGACGGGGTTGGTCACAGTGGCCGGAAGCACGTCGACGCCGCCATCGAGGATCTCCAGTGTCATGGTCTCGCCGCTGGTCTGGCCTTGTTCATAGTCTAGGTCGCCCTCATAGGCGATGATCACGGTGTCTGCCGTCGTGAAGTGGTTGGCGGACGGGTCGACGCGGAAGGCGTTGGCCGCCACACTGGCGCCGACGGCCGAGAATGTGTCCGTGAAAGTATAGGTGGCGACCTCGGCCGAAGGATCGTGCAGGCTGACATCGACGTTGGTGATGGCGTCACATTCGCCATCCAGGGCCGGTACATCGACCGTCAAGGTGGTCGTACCCGCCGATGCCACACTGGGCGTCTGTTGCGTGTCGTCGATGGTCGTGGTCCCCTGCGTGATGGTCAGGATGCCGTGGAATTGGGTGGTCACATCGCCATGGTTGACGATGTCCATGGTCAGGCGCACGGCGCGGTTGTCATGGGGTGCGATGGCGCACTGCAGGTTCTGGATGTCAGGTGGGGTCCCACCCTGTTCAAGCTCCTGCTGTGCCGCCGTGTCTGCATCGCCGATGTAGGCCACGCGTAGATTGGTGTCCTTGGTCGTGGTCTCAAGCAGTTCGGCGACCGTCTTGAGGCTCGGGTGGGCCCGGATGTGGAAATCAAGTCCCAATGCATCCAGCCCCATGGCGGCCAGCGCCTCTTCGTAATTCACGAAGCCATCGGTCGCGTCCGCGTCATACGGCGCGCCCCGAAGGTTCGCCAATTTTTGGAAATCGATGGCGGGAACGCCGGGTTCCAGGAGTCCGAGGCGCTGCAGGGAGTCAGCAGCAGCCCCCTGGCCCGCTTCGTCGTCCAGCCAGTCACGAGGCGCTCCGCCCACGTATTGGGCATAGCCGGGACTGCCGAGCAGAACGTCCAGCAAGGCGTCCGCTTGCTGCTTCAGTTTGGCAGTCTCCGTTGCATCGACGGTGCCCGCTTCGCCGACCTGGCTGGTCGTGACAAGTACCGAGCCGATCGCGGCCACAAAGATGATGCCGGCAAACAGGAACGCCACCACCGAACCTGCTGCGCTCTCGTCCATCATTGGTACGAGCTTGCTGCTGCTCCATAACCCTTTCCCGGCGTCACCTGATTGCCTATGCCCCCGGCCACACCAGGAGTTGAACGGCATAAAGGGGCCTTGTCGCCCCACCTGGGGCCGGGACCTCCAGGTACTTCACCGCTCCGTCGTCAAAGCGCCACGTCCCAAAGGGCACAGCGGCCGGCACCCGGTCCTCGGTCGGCACTTGCGCCGTCCACCAGGCAAGCCAGGTCCCCCCGTCGGGCGCCGTGGCGCTGCCGTCTGGAGCCTCGAGGCTGGTCCAGGTGCTGAAATCAAGTGCCGTAGTCGGAGCTGCCGTGACATCTGGGCCAAGGCCCGCAAAAGCATCGAGCAAAGGCGCCATGTACGCCTGGCCGGCGTCCGCGGCGCGCGGGTTGACCGTGGGGCCCGTGCCTGCGGGGAGCAAGGTCAGGGTCCCGTAGCCATTGTCCAGCCTAAGCAGGTACCTCGTCCCTGTCGGCAGGATGTCCTCGACGAAGTCCGCACCACCGGCCGTGTCCCCGGCCAGGGCCTCGTGGACGATCTCCTCAAGCCGGTTGTCGTAGGTCACGGGGTCCTCGGCATCGCGGCTTTGCAGGATGTCCAGGGTGTCGGTGGCGATGCGCCCCAGGTCGATCCCCCCCGTAGACTCGGAGGCGCTGGGCGCAGACAGGCCGGTCATGAACAGAATGGCGGTCAAGATCAAGACCCCGGTCAAGAGTGCCTCGAACACATGGATGACGCCATCGTCGTCCATCACAACGCTCCGATCAGGACCCGGAAGCTGAACCATGCGGCGATCAGCATGACGTTGATCTGGTTGAAGCCGGCGATGGCGGTGCCCCGCGTCAGGACGCCCCCTACCAGACCCCCGCCGATGGCCTGGACGATGGCTGCATGGAAGAACAGCGTGTTGAAATCCTCCGGGTCGAAGTCTTTGAAGGTGAGTCCGCCCACCTGTTCCCCACTGGCTGCACCCACCGCGTCCTTGAAGGCCGGGATGAATTGGGCTGCCAGGATCAACACCACGGCAATGAAGACAAAGTACGCGATGAAGACGACGACCGAGTACATGGCCATCTGTTCGTTGCGCTCGCTGATGATCTGTTTGATCTCCCGGGCATCATCGCTGGCGGCGGTCAGGATGTCCACCACGTTGCCACCCGCCCGTTGTGCCTCGACCACCAATGCGACCGTGCGGTCGATGAGCGGCGTGTTGGCGCGCAGAGCGAACCGCTCCAGGGCCTCCGAGAATTCGACCCCCCATTCCACTTGGGCTGCCATCTGCTTGATGTCGACCGTCAGGGCACCATACGTGCCGTGACTGGCGGTCACGAGCGCGCGGGGCAGCGTCATTCCGGCGCGTGCCGATTCCGCGATGTCGCGAAGGAAGTCGGGGAACTTTTCGTCAATGGCCTCGATCCGTTTGCGCTCTTTGTTGAAGAAATATCCGTACGGGCCGGCCGCAAAGAAGAACGCGACCAGGAAGATGTCCGTCGCGAATTTCTTGTGGAGAGGCGTCCGGTCCATGCCGACCAGGATGGCCCCGATGATGGCCACGAGGGCGATGAAACCCGTGACGCCGTAGATGGCCATGCGAAAGATCTCCTCGTTGGACTTGCGCTTCTGGCCGACCAGTTTCTCCAGGTCATCCTCATCCTCCAGGCTCCGGCGGTTGACGAACTGAGCCTGGAAGATACGCACGGCCACCAGGCCCAGCAAGATCACGGCCACGCCGACATAGAAGATCATCAACGCCAGCGTGGAGCGGCCGGAATTGATGCCGACGGCCCCCGTCGCGATGGCCCCTGCAAAGCCCATCGAACCCGCCACGAAGACCGCGGCCAAGACGTAGGTCAGCTGCGCCTTCTTCTGCAACTGTTCCTTCATGGCAGGATTCGCACGGCGAGCGGTCTCCAGGGCACTGCGGATGTTGCTCCACAGGCTTGGCAGGCGCATGCGGATCCGCATGGCAATGAACTCCAACCCGACGCCGAGGGTCAGTACGTACACCGCCTGGCTTACCGAGATGTCGGCGAGAATCCCCTGCCCCTGCGGCCATTGGGTGGCCAGCGCGGCGCCGAACGCCATGATCAAGAACGCCACGCCCGAAAGCACATGGGCGCTGATCTTCGCGCCGGGGGTGGGCTCGTAGCTGCTGAGGTTGACCTCACGCACGATGATGCTCATGATGTACACGAGCAGAATGATCACCTGAAAGAGGACGAAGTTGCCCGCGAAGGTGGCACCGGCCGCACCCACATCCATGATCCCGAGGAAGACCAGCAGCGCCATGATCTCCACCGCCGCGACCAAGATGACCGTGAACAAGGCGACGATGCTGACAATGGTCAGTTGCAGGTCCGCTTTCCACTTCTCGAGGATCTTCGATCCGTGGCTTCCGCGAAGAGCCCGCCACCGAATCGCGGTGAAGAGGTAGGAGTTGCCGGCCAGCAGAACACCGATGGCGGCCAGCCCGTAGACCTGCTGGGCCGTGCTCAGCGAAAGGCCCAACTCGATCTTGCCGAGCACGACGGCCACCAGCGCAAGCAAGGAGACAATGTTGATCGTGTCCACCAAGGCTTTGAGCCGACGGTCCCGCGGGCGGACCTCGGCATCACCCCGCCGCATGCGCTCGTCGAGTTGGGACGAGTGGACCAAGGGGACCTTGCGCGCCACGCTACACCTCCGGGATCATCGCCTTCAGGCCGAACATGAATCCGACATTGATGACCGGCAGCAACAGATAGATGATGAGCTGCAATTGGCTCATCTGGCCGCTGCCCATCAACACGATGATGGCCACCATGACCAACAAGAACAACGGCCCCGCGACGGCCGCGGTCACGTACGTCTCGGCCATCAGACCCATCGTCTCGATGAACGATTTTTGCTCCACGCGGTTCTCCCACTGGTAGCGACTCGCCTTTTGCCGGAAATACGCAGTCAGATCGCCGCCCGAGGTCACCGTGGTGATCCCACCTTGGAGCATCTCCTGGAACTTGACGGACGGTGATCGGTCGATGGCACGACGCAAGGCCGTGACGATGTCCTTGCCGTGGACTTCAAGGTCCTTGTACACCATGGCAGCCTCCCGGGCGACCTCCCCGTAGATCTTCTGTCGGCTCAGGGATTTCCAGATCTCTGCGGGAATGACACCTGCGCTAGCCATGGCCGCGATGTAGTTGGTCGCATAGGGAAGTTTCAGTTCGATGTCCTTGCGGCGCGACTTGGCATTGCTGGCCGGTGTTGCCAATTGCACCGCGTAGGTGGTGTACGCGATGACCGGCGGCAGTAGGATGACGAAGACCCACGCAGCGGGCGAAACACCCATGCGCAGGATCAGGAGGGGCACGACCATGGCCGTGAGCAGCATGGTGATGGGTACGGAGGCCGCGGCATACAGGTAAGCCTGGGCCAAGTACGCCTCAGCCCGGATCGGCATGTGTGCCTTCTGAAGGTCTGAATCCAGCTTGTCCAACTGCTTCGATTTCTGGGTGCGGAGCCCGAACAGCTTGTACGCAAAGCGCTGCGTGCCCGAGAGACTCACGACGATCCCTCATATTTGGCGCGGGTCTTGTCGGGATCCTTGTAGTAGTCCTTGATCCACTTCGTGACCTCATCGTATTCGCGGACCTCGGCATCCACCAAGTGGTTGATCAGCTGGATGCGGCGCTCCATCTCGGCCATCACCTCACGAGGCTCGACGCCGGTCTCCGCGGCGATCCTCTCCAAGGCGTAGCTGATGCCACTGAATTCGAATTCGTCCGTGCTCGGCTCCCAGCGGAACACTTCATTGGTGAGGATCTCGCGGGTATTGGGATCCAGGCCGACGACCTCGGTGATCTGCTTGGTGCGACGCACACGCTTGCCGCCTACACGGGTCTGGATCTGCACACACACCACGTCAAGCGCCTCCAGCAGGCTACGCGGGATGTTGATCGGATCGGATTCAAGCCGGTGGATGACCGCGTCGACACTGTCTGCATGCATCGTCCCGTAGGCTGCGTGCCCGGTGGCCATCGCCTGGAAAAGCGAGTAGGCTTCCTTGCCTCGCACCTCACCCACGACGATGTATTCGGGCCGCTGCCGCAAGGCATTCTTGAGTAGCTGGAACATGTCGATCTCCCCCGCCTGGCGGCCATGTTGGTCCCGAGGTCCGAATCCATCGCGCGTGATGCCTGCGATCCAGTTCGGTTCCGGCACGCGCAATTCACGGGTGTCCTCGATCGTGACCACTTTGTTCTGGGGTGGGATGAACATCATCAGCGCATTGATGCTCGTGGTCTTCCCGGACGCCGTGCCGCCGGCGTAGATGGCACTCATGTGGTGCTCGATGATCATCCACAGGAAGCTGAGCATGCTGCTGCTCATGGTGCCGAACCGGACCAGGTCCACGGGCGTGAAGGGGACGTCCTTGAACTTACGTAGCGTGAATGTGGAACCGAAAGCGCTGACCTCCTTGGCCAAAGTCGCCTGCAAGCGGCTGCCGTCACGCATGGTCGCATCCAGGATCGGCTCCGCGATGCTGACATGCTTCTGGGCACGTTGTGCCATGCGGATCACGAAAGAATCCAGCACCTCATGATCGGGGAACCTGATCGTCGTGGTCAAAGCCTCGTAGCGCCGATGGTACACGAAGATCGGCACGTGTGGGCCGTCACAGGAAATGTCCTCGATGTTCGGGTCATTGAGCAGGATGTCCAAGGGACCTTCCCCGATGAAGTCGCGAAGCACGTAGTACAACAGGCGCTCCTTGGTCTCCTCCTCCGTACTTTCCTCGTCGCCGAGACTGATCGAGTAGTCAAAGAGCACCTCCTCGAACTTGCCGCGGATGTAATCTTCCAGCTCGGTCTTTTCCAACTCTTCCGGCTGAAGATCAAGCACGTCGACCAAGGTCTTCTCGATGAACTCCAGGATCAACTCTTCGTCGCGGCTCAAGCGTGGCTCGATCGCATGATAGAACATCTCATGCGTGCGGTTGTTGCGCACGATCTGGACGTACGCATGGGGCTCCTCGATGGGGTAGACCTCGACCTCTTCATCGTCTGGGTCGGGGCGGTAGTGGAGTTTGTCTCGGACCTCCCATTCATGCTCGAGCTTGCGCCGTTCGTCGTCCTCCAGGCCTTCGAGCAGCGCTTCACGCCGCGCCTGTTCTTTGGCCTCGATCTCTTCGCGGCGCTTTTCTTCAATGTCCAGTGCCTTGGGTCGATCGCCGACGGGGGCCGGGAACTGGGGTAGCTTGACGGTCTTGGGGTCCACCGTCCGCTGCTGGACCTGCTCCCGGATGACCTCTTGGGCCCGGGTCGGCGCGATCCGTTTGAGCGGGGCGCCCGCCACTTTCTCGCCCTGCTGGAGTTGCCTGCTTCCCTCCGAAGCAGGTGCCTTCTCGGCCGCACCGGACGGTTGTTCTTGCGCGGGGGCTTCCTCAGCCGCCTTGGGAGCCGGCTCTGCCGGTGCCTTGGCCGCGGTCTTGGCAGGGGGCTTTGGCGCAGGCGGCGTGGCCGCCGTCTTGGCAGGGGGCTTTGGCGCAGGCGCCTTGGCCGCGGTCTTCCCAGCCGGCTCCGCAGGCGCCTTGGCCGCGGTCTTCCCAGCTGGTTCCGCAGGCGCCTTGGCGGCAGAGGTTTTCGTGGCGTCTTGTGTGCCAGCGGCGACCCTGGCCGCAAGCCCTTCGGATTTGACGGGGACCTCGGCAAAGGGATCGCTCGGTCGGGGCGTCTTGGCCTGTGCCGGCGCGCCCTGCTCAGGCGCCTTGACGGCGGGCTTGGCAGGCGTCTTGGAGGGAGGGGCGGGCTTCTGTTCAGAGGCCTTGGCAGGGGCCTTCTTCTTGGCCGATTGTTTGGCCACTGCAGACATGGTGCCTGGCTTCTCATCCTTCTTGGACGCCGATTTGGCGGACTTCTTCTTGGTGTCTTTGGCAGTCATGCGGCCTCGATGTATACGGCGCGTGCAGCGCCGCCATGATTAGGACAGATGGACGCGGGGGGTGTAGAGGTCGTTACGACCACATCAACTTCTCCACCCGATAGCGCGGTGGAAACATCGCACACGACCAGCCCGGCGGGCGCGCCGGCGGAGAACAGGGCTGCCGTGACGGTGATTCCACGCACGCGGACCACGACCTGATCTTCATCCAGATCGATCTGATAGCCGTCCAGATCGAACGAGCCGGGTAGGCTCAGTCGGCTGGTGATCTCCAAGGAATCAGCAGGCATCCGTTCCGCGACGAGGGAGGCTTCCACCACCACGCTTGCGACCTGCTGGGCCACGGCGTCGGCACGCACCTCCACCACCCGTTCATTGGCCCCCTCCTTGGCGACATTGAAGCCAAGCAAAGCAAGGATCAGCACAGTGGACAAGATCCCGAAGATCAGGATCTGGCCGACCACTTCGCTGACGGCGTCAGAGTTGGATACGTGTCGTGACCCGGGCATGGATGAGCTCGTAATTGAAAGGCAGTCCTGAATCTAGGCTATAGTCCAGACTCGTCACGTCCACGTCGCAGCCTCCGCCAGCAGGCTCGGCGTAGCTTGCCCCGGTGAGCTGGGTGTTGCGTGCCAAGATCGTGCGGCACCACGATTCGGCCAGGTCCCCGGAGAATTCGTAATGGATCCTTGTGGCTTCCGTGATGCTGACACGCAGATGGTTGTTGCCGACCTGGCCAAAGAAGACGCTGGGCGAGATGCGCCCCGAGACGGTGCTCAGATCATCATCGATGTACGTCGGGATGCGCAGGACGTAGTCGCCACTGCTGAAGGCGTCTTCCTGCAACGCCGGCGCCTGCGAAAGGAACACGTCCGTGCCGGTGCGGCGGAACACTGCACCCCCCTCCAAGTAGAGTTGGTGGTCGGAGGCGCTGGTCGTCAGGTGCCAACTGATGCGGTGCGTGCCAAGGATCCAAGCCTCGCCCATCGTGTCTCCGGCATCGTCAAGGACGCGGATCACCCAATCGCCGGACTCGAGGTCTTCGCCCGTGACCGTGATGTCCCAGGCCGTGATTCCGTTGCTGGAGGTCCACGATTTGGCCGTGTGGGTACTGCCGACCACTTTCTCGACCTCGACGCAAAGTTGGCCAACGCCGGCGGGGCAGGTCGGGGACTGGCCCACGTCGATGGCCGTACACGACGGTGGATCTGGGATGGAGAATTCATCCACGTTGCCATCAGCCCAGCCTTCGATGGCGAAGCTGCATGAATCGTAACTGGGGTCTGGATTGCTGAACGCGTCGTGGAGGATCATGAACCGGGACCCTTTCTCGATGGAAAGTTGGCCCGCCTCCATCACCACCGTGGGCAACCGACTGGCCTTGTCGACCGTCAGGTCCAGGGTATCGCGGCGCATTTCCAAGAACTCCCCTTCCATGGCGGTAAGGGCGTTCTGATCTTGGATGGCCTGCAACGTGGGGGCCCCCCACAGCATGATGGCTCCGATGCCGAGGATGGTGATGCCAAGCACCATGACCGTCCCCACCACGGGGGTGACGGCCTCGTTGTCCACTTAGAAGACCCTCCGCGTGCTTTCCATGAAGAGACCGGCTTCGGTCTCCTTGAAGAGAATGAATCGACTGGACTCGGGAACGCCGCGCATCTTGGTTACTTTGAGGAACGGGTAGAGGCCGAACCCTTGTCGGTCGAAGCCCAATTCGAGGACCCCGTCCGCCCACAGGCGCAGACGCACTTCCTGGGAGGGCTCCAACAGGCCTTCGGTGACCGTCACGAGCACCTCGACGCCTTCCTGCTTGGCTTCTTCCCGGATCGCCTCCAGGCGTTTGAGCGTCGCATCGAACCCGGCCTCCAGCGCGACCCGAGCCAGGTCATCCACGATGTACCGGTGCTTGGGCGCGACCTTCGGGAGCGCCCACTTGCCTGCCTTCGGCAAGGCGACCACTTGCGCGCGCTTGGTGTCACCTCCGACGCGGGCGATACCCGCTTCGATCTCATCCGGCTGGCGTTCCGTGGTCAAGAAGACCACGCCGCCATCCTTGGTCGCGCCGGCCGCAAAGTGATAGGCGAACAGCTCGAAAGCGTTCATGGGTTGGCCGATCAAGACATGGACCGAGCCGACCGGCACGCCACCGCTGATCTGAGCGTCCAGCCCAGAGAGTCCGGTCGTCCGGCGTTGTGCCACGACCAGCCATTCGCATCGTGCTTCTATATCCTTGCTTTCAGAGAAGGCCGGCAAGGGCGATGCGAAGAGCCAGGTTTCCATGGGTGGCTTGCAGGATGAAACCGATGAACAAGGGCACCATGAACGGGACTTTTGGGGTGATCCACACCGGGTCGACACGGTGCCTGGCCAGCGCGGCGTACACGGCGATCAGGTTGCCGCCGATTCGCTGGCGGAATTTCCAATGGACGCGCCCGTCGATGACCCGTTGCATCGGCCACACGTGGGCCGCCCGTGCGTTGGCCAGGGGGGTACGGATGCCAAGGAGTATGGCGGGGAACGCCCAGTCGCCGCGCACCCCATTGATCGCGACGAACAACAGGGGCAAGGCCAGTACCACAAGGGAGGCGTTGAGCAGCGTGTCGATGACCACCGTGGTGTTGGGTTGGGTCAGCGCTGGAGCGACAGGGGCAAGCCAGGCCAAGACCATCAGGCCCTTGGCGTCGGCCCCGCCAAAGAGACCCAAATACCACAGGCCATAGAGCGCTGCGCAGGTCCCAAGGGCCCACCATGTGGCCCCCATGTCCCATGCGCCTGCGGCGAGGTCCTGCGCCGCAAGGAATCCCGCCACCAGCAGGAACGGCACCCAATACCTGTTGGCGACGCGTCGGGTCCTCAGATCAGCAGCGCTGGCTCCAAGGAACATCAGGATTCCGACGATCAAGCGCGGGTCCACGGCGCTGCACCGGCAAGGCATGCTGTAGCCGTTCCGGTCACGTCCGCGCGACCAGGTCCGCCGCGAAAGCGTCATTGCGCCTGGGTTCCGGCTTGTAAAGGAGGTCACGCACCCATTTCGCGTCGTGGCCCGCTTCAGGGCCCTCGGCCCAGGCAAGAAGGTCTGGGCGGCCGCTATGCAGCACGGGGCAGCGCGCCGCCAATTCAGCGTGCAGGTGGTGGTGCCGGACCTTGGGTGGTGTCGCCAAGCCGACCGGGATCCCCATGCAGTAGGCTTCAAAGCCCAGGCTGCTCGTATCGGTCAGCACCCCGGCAACCCCGTCCAACAGGTCGTACGGATCGTCGGTGGCGACCACTTCCACGCCGGGCTCCCGCGCCAACTCGGCACGTTGCTCCGCATGCTGATCATAGGCGACCGAGAGCGGATGATACTTGACGCGCACGGGCACGTGGCGGCTTACCAGGGCGACCTCATGGGCAAAGGGTCCAAGGCTTGATTGATCCGGGCCACCGAGGTACTTGCGATTGTCCCACGTGGGTAACCATAGGATGGGGCCGTCCGGATCGTGCCGGAACGTGCGGTCGTTGAGCGCCACGTGGCCATGGGTCGAGACGTGGACATCCCGCAGCATGTCTTCGAAGCGGTCTCGGAACCGAGGCCCGTAGGCGTTGACCTGTTCGTACCGGCCTGCGCGCCGGCCCGGTTTCGTTGGGGGCCGCAAGAAGGGTGCCGGCAAATGGAAGGTGCGCAGGAAGCGGTTGGCCGCAGTCCGCAGGCGGGGGAACCGGCCGCGCTGCAGGAAGATGGGATTGCCTGTGTAGCCCTTGTCGCCGAGGCCATGGAACACTTGCACGTTCCATGCGCCCTTGGTCGGGGGCCGGGTGTCCGGATGGACCACCACGTCG
>JBFKXH010000023.1:0-12119 GCA_041638175.1 Thermoplasmatota archaeon | reverse complement strand
CCTGGCGATCTTCGTCGTCACCATGCTCATCGTGCCGTTGTTCTTCAACCGGGAAATCCGGGGTTCACCAGAGGCCGTCGCCAACGGTTAAGCGCGCCTGCCTTCCTGTCGGAGCGTGCGCGTCTGGCTGGTCTTCTGCCTCATCGCCCTGGCCGGGTGCGGCAGCAAGGAGCCTGCGGGTGAGGTAAGCGGCGTCGAGGATGCGGTCATCCACGGCGTGCTGGTGGACCAGGCGGTCATGCCCATCCCCGACGCTCGGATCGAGGTGCTCGGCCAGGACATCGTGACGAGCAGCGACGGCCAAGGGGCCTTCGAGTTGCCGGTGCTCGCACTGGGAGAGTACACGGTCCAGATCAGCAGATCAGGCTTCGAATCGGCCCAGGTCGCGTGGGATGGACGATCCCCGCTTCGCGCCGAATTGGTGCGTCTGCCCGTCGACGTACCCCACGTCGTCCCCATGCAATGGGACGGCTTTCTTGGGTGCTCTTGGTACATCGGGACCTTGTTCGCGACGGGCTGTCTCGCAGGAGATGTGCTGCCCGATGAGTCGCGTAGGTTCGAGACCCTCGCCGCCAGGCCTCATTTCATCCAGAGCGAATTGACTTGGGAGCATACCCAGCCGGCGGGTGAGAACCTATGCCTTCGTCATTATGCAAGCAGCGGCATCGGGGGTGACATCGCGGCCGAGGACGCCTGTGGGGTGACTCCGCAGATCACGACCATCGACGAACAAAAGATCGAGGAGACCGGCATCGGCAACACGCGAGGCCTCGAACGGCTGGTCTGGGTGGATCATTGGGTACCCGGGGTGGCCGGCCTGGCAGTGGACCAGGAATTCGCCGTCTTCACGCACCAATTCTTTTCCATGCAGCCCGAAGCCGGGTGGACGTTCGGCAGCCAAGGCGCCCCTTAGGCGCGCTTCAACCGGACCGCGCTGCCGCAGATGATGCACTCATCATGGCGGGGCATCTCGTCGTATTGCTTGCCGCACCCGGTGCATCGCGGCTTCCAATCGATGGTGCCCTGGGGGGCGTCTTGGTTGACCGTGCGGGTCGGGATGTCCAACCGAGACGCAACGTCAAGCACCGTGAAATCATCGGTCACCAGGGTCCCTTTCAGCTCCAGGGCAAGGCCGAGCAGTGAGCGATCAGCCTCGCTCAGCCGCCCCAAGGAGCCGGCTTGCATGGCCGATTCGTCGATGCGATCCATGACCGCCGTGCTGGCGCTCCTGATCTGAAGGCCGATGGCATGCCACGCATCAAAGCGGCGTGCATCACGGCCTCCGGGCGAGACTTCCGCGGCCGCCTCGGGCGTCGTCGCCCATGACCCGTCTCGGGGCGGCTCCTTGCCACCCAGCAGAAGCGAGGTGTCCAGCACGTACCACACGGGGTCGCCGACTCGTCGGGGGTTCTTGAGGATAGCCCATAAAGGCGCGGGCGCTTGCGCAGGTGTGGATGGCGCGCTACTGACGGCCCTGGTGTCCCTTTCCTTGATCCCACCGCTCCTGTACGCGCTGTACTTGCGAAGCCGCGAATCCCATGACCGAGAGCCCCTTCGCGCCGTCCTCGGGGCGTTCGTGTACGGTGGCACCATCGGGGTGGCCGTCGCGATCGTGCTTCACTTGCTCTTTGCCTTCGGCTATCAGCAGACCGGCGGCCCCCTCGACCTGACGAGCGGACCCATCGCAGCGGTCGTCATCGCGCCCATCGTGGAGGAATTGGCCAAGGCGCTCGGACTGGGCGGCGCGCGTAGGCACATGCGGGAGCTCGAGGATGGCATCATCTACGGCGCGGCGCTTGGGCTGGGGTTCGCGGCCACCGAGAACCTGGTTTATGGCGTGGCAGGCCTCCTGGAGGGTGGCTTCGGCGTGGCGATCGGCACGGTGGTGTTGCGTACCTTCAGCAGCATGCTCCTGCATGCGGGGGCTTCCGGTCTCCTGGGCTTCGGCTACGGTCGGATGGTGGTCCAAGGTGGCGTGGTCTGGACGCTGATCCCGTTCTACTTGGCGGCCGTGGGGCTGCATGCGTTGTACAATTTCCTGGTCGGCCAGGAGGCGCTTCTTGGTTTGGCCGTCGCCATCTTCATGGTCGCCATCGTGATGAGCGTGCTGCGCCGCCGCATCGAGGCCCTGGATGCGCTGCCCCATGAGATGTGGCGATAGGCGCGGCGCTTAAACGGGGGCCTTCGGTCGGCGCACAATGACCAAGGTAGGCTTTGTGGGCGCAGGGACCATCGGCGCCAACAGTATCTATTCCACGCTCGCTTTGACCGACCGCATCGATGAGATCGCCGTGGTGGACATCGCCGAAGATGTGGCCGTCGGCCGTGCTTTGGATCTGAACACCGCCGCCGTCGCCTTCGGACGCAAGACCGAAGTGTACGGTGGCAACGACTACGCGCTCCTCAAGGGCGCTGCGATCGTCGTCGTCTCGGCTGGCCTGCCCCGCAAGCCAGGCATGACGCGCCTTGACCTGTTGAACAAGAACGTCAGCATCGTGAAGGGCATCTGCAAGGAGGTCAAGGAGCACGCGCCGGACTGCATCTTCCTGCTGGTCACCAACCCGGTCGATGTGCTACTGTACGTCTGTTACGAAGAACTCGGATTCCCGCGTGAACGCGTGGTGGGCATGAGCAGCCTGCACGACAGCAGCCGCCTGACAGACATCGTCCGAGGCATCACGGGTGACCGCATGGTGCGGGCGACCATCCTCGGCGAGCATGGCGAGACCATGTTCCCGGCGCCCAGCCTCAGCAGTCCCGAACTGGCCGACATGGACTGGGACGAATTGGAGACCCAGACCCGGGGCCGCGCCATGAGCATCATCGAGAAGGTGGGTGCCACGGCGTACGCGCCAGGCGCCTGCACGGGTCGCATGGTCAAAGCGTTCTTGGAGGACACAGAGGAACAGATCCACTCCTGCTGCATCCTGGATGGCGAGTACGGCTACGAGGGCGTCGCGACGGGCGTACCTGCGGTGCTTGGCCGCCAAGGCATGCGCGTCGTCGAGCACAAGCTCAGCAAGGTCGAGGCCGCCAAGCTCGATACCACGGTCGAGACCATCAAGGGCAAGATCGCGGAAGCGTAAGGCCGCACCTGCCGGGGCCCCCATGGGACCGGGTCCCCCGATCCGCCGACCTGTTCCGTGGTCCCGGTCTATTCGATGGCCGCGCGTTCTGGGATCTCGGTCTCGGCCAAGTAGAGCAGCGCATGCGTCATGGTCTTGACGATCGTGTCAAGCCCGCCGGCCAACGTACCGGTGATACACCTTGCCTCCATCGCCTGGAGCGTGTCGATCGGCGTGTGCAAGGGGTAGGTCAACGCCGCCGTGCCACCCTCACTGGGGCTGCCGGTCGCGTACGTGGTCGGCGTCCCCCCGAGGAAGACATTGGCCACACCGACGGCGCCGAAGGACCCGTGGTCACTGCTGCCCGTGACGCCTTGTCCCTGGACGGTCGCGATCGGGATGCCGTCCGAGTAGTCCCGCACTTCGTTGGGCACAGTGGTCGCGTTGAGGCCGTGTTCCACAGCGTCCCACAGCAGTTCAAAGCGCGGGAAATCGCCGGATTGCACCCGAGCCATCTGATGGATGATCTTGACCGGGAAGTCGCCTTGGGGCTGCTGTCCGCAAGGCCAATTGAGGCCAGGTGGGTCGGTGTTGAGGTTCATCACCAGGTCGATCTCGTCTTGCTCGGAGGGGTCGTAGAGCTTGACGAATTCGCGGCTGCCCACAAGCCCTTTCTCTTCGCCGTCAAAGAATGCGTAGACGATGGTGAACGGGAATTCCCAGTCCACCAGCTTCTCGGCCATTTCGAGCAACAAGGCGGTGCCTGCGCCGTCATCCCAGGCGCCGTACACCGCCAGGCCGGTGCCTGCGACCGTGTCGTAGTGTGCGCTCAGGACCACCCATTGGTCCGGGTTCGTGGTACCCGGCTGGATGGCGAGGATGTTCTCTCCCCCGTCGTAGGCCTGCCTTGTGACGTCCTGGCCGAATCCTTCGAGCAGTGCCGCCAGGTCATCCCGGGCGGCTTCCATGAATTGGTTGTCGGGAAGGCCCCAGTAGCGGAAAGGATGGGTCATCACGTAGGATTCGATGTAGTCGCGTGCCCCTTGGCCCGTGGGCCAGGTGAGGTTCGTCGCGTCCACGGGAGGCGGGCTGGTCGGCATCGGTTCGCCGCCGGTCTCCTCCTCCGGTTCGTCCTCCAAGCAGCCTGCCAGGACCGGCAACAGCAAGAGTCCTACCACGAGAATGCGCATGCTCGGAGGGGAGTGAGGTGGCGGATAGCCTTTGCGGCGCTCAGATGAACGAATGGGGCGTCCGCTTGCTCTGGGACCGCTCGGCTTCCATCATCGCCGCTTGGATGTGTGCCTCCAGGGCGCGTGCATCTCGGATCAGTGGCTCGGCATCGATCTTGATCTGCGGGATCAACGGGTCCATGGCCATGACGAGGCCGGCTGCGGCCCGGCCATCGGGATGATCCGCCAGCGCTTCGCCGACGAGCGCTGCGCATGGTGCTTCGCCCGAAAGCAGGTGCGCGTTGATGCCTGTCATGAGGGCACTGGCCAACGGGTCTGCGCGTGCCGTCTTGATCCGCTTTCCGGCAGCTTCGTTGTTGGCCACCGTGAAGACCTTCGGGTCCTTATCTCGATCCTCCTTCGCGATCGCGTCCAAGCACAGGATCAGGCGGGCGTTCTTGCCCCATGCCATCACGGCCTCCGCCACTTCTGCCTGCACTTCGTCATGGATGGGGATCTCCGATGTCACGACGTAGGTGCGCTGGCATGGACCATCCAACTCGCATGCTACGTCACCGCCATGGATGCGGATCGGGCTGGTCGGCAGGCCGTCTTGCACATGGACGATGCCTTCGTACGCGCTACAGACCACTTCGCCCACCAGCGGCATGGACAAGTGGTTGATCAGGTACTGGCCGGCGATCGGCGAAGCGGCGCCCGTGCTGCTGAACGCGATGATGATCAAGGCGTCGTCGGGGTCCAAGGCTTGAATGGGTTGGACGATCGTGGCCACGCTGCCCCATCCATGCGCCGCTTGAAAGCCTACGCGCTCGGCGCACTCAGCCAATGACCATGGCTTCCATGTGAAGATCCCCTTCTTCGAACCGCTCCAAGCGGAACGGTCGTAGCGGGATCTCCGTCTTCTGGCCGGCGATCAATTGGGCGGTCATGAGTCCCACCATGGGGCTGATCATCATGCCGTGGCCGCTGAATCCGCTTGCTTGGACGAAGTTCTCCGGGCCGTCGGCGGCGACCCCAAGGATCGGTTTGCGGTCGGGCGTCACATCGTAGCTGCCCGCCCATTGGCGCAGCACCTTGACCGCACCCAGGTGTGGCAACAGGCGTACCGTCTGCTTGGAGAATTCGCGCAAGAACTCCAGGCTCGAACCCCAGTCTAGACTTTCCTCGTGGTGGCCCCCCAGGCCCCCGACCAATTCGCCGCGCATGTCCTGGTTGACGTAGTACCCGGTCGACAGGTCCACCAGCATGGGGCCCAAGAACGGCTTGAGCGGTTCTGAAACCAAGATCTCGTGGCGCTCGGGCTTGTTGGGCATGCCGACCCCCGCCATGGCCGCGCATTGCTTGGCCCAGGCGCCTGCACCGTTGACGACCCAGTCACAGCCGAAGGTGCCGCGATCGGTCTCCACGTGGGTGATGCGCCCTTGGCGCACCTGGAGTCCGGTGACCTTGGTGAATGTCTGCACTTCGACGCCGCGCTTCTCGCACGCTTCTTTCCACCCCCAGACCAGGGGCCAGGGGAACACGATGGCGTCATCGGGGTTGAAGGTGGCACCGACGCATCCTTCGGTGTTGAGTCCCGGGACGATCCGTTGCGCCTTGGCCAGGTCGATGACCTTGGTCCTGACGCCGTGCTGGTTCTGGAACCGGGCGGCCTCGGCCATTTGCGCAAGTTGTTCTTCTCGGCGCGTCAGGAAAAGGTAGCCACCTCGTCGTAGGAACAGGTTGTGTCCGGTCTCGGCAGCAAAGGCGTCGAAGGCTTTGAGGCTCTTCTTGGCCAGGACGATGTTCTCTTCGGTGGTCCATTGGGCCCGCACGCCGCCGCCGTTGCGGCCCGTGGCGCCCTTGACGAGGCTGTCCTTGTCCAACACCAGGACATCCGTGATGCCTTGCTTGGCCAGGTGGTGCGCGGCACTTAGGCCGATGGCGCCGCCGCCGATGATGACGACCTGGTAGTGGTCTTTGCGCGGTCGCCCGGGTCGAAGGGTCATGGGTCCTCCGCGTCGGCTGCAGCCAACGTCGCGAATTCCACGGGGCGGACCGGCGGTCGGAACGTCATGATGTCCAGGTCGTCCATGGGGATGCCGGTGCGCTCAGAGAGCAATCGCAGCGAGACCGCCACGCAGGCCTTGCCTTGGCAAGGGCCCGTCGCCAGGCCCAAGAACCGCTTGAGATCCTCGAAACAATCGTAGCCGTCATCGATGGCCTCGTGGCAGTCGTCCAACGTCAGGTCCTCGCAACGGCAGACGATGGTCTTCATGCGCCCTCCCAGTGGATGTCCTTGCGCGACGTCCGGCCTCGGTCGGTCAACGGCACGAGCCGCCCGTCTTGCCAATGCAGCGTACAACCTGCCTGTTGCAGCAACTCGATGCGCGGCATGCTGGGGACATCGCAGACCACCGCATCGCAGCGGATCCATTCCCCGATCCGCGCCCTTTCCACGCGGGGGTTGCCGGCGACCGCATCCACTTCGCCGTGGGCGACCACATCGCCACCCAGGTCCCGCACCTGCTTGATCAGGGCCGGGGCGGGTGTGCCGTGGACCACGATGCGCTTGCCCGGTAGCACTTGGTGCGAAAGAAGGCGCAAAGCACCCCGTTGGCTCATGACGCCGGGGCGGTCGTTGCCGGGAAACAAGGGCCAGCCATCATGGCTGCCGGTCGCGATCGTGATCCGCTTGGCGCGCACTTCGTGCAGGTCGCCTCGATGCCGCACGGCGACCACATCATCGTAGATGCCGAACGCCAGCGCCCCAGACCAACACGTGACTCCCTCGACGTCCGCGTGGTGTTCGTCCACCAGCAACACGTCGCCTTTGGCTTTCTGTGCTCTGGCACGGCCTCGGCTGCCGGCCCCGATGATGATCTCGTCCACCAAGTGCTGATGTCGCCTGGCGGGCGCGACCGGAGCATCCGGCACTTTGCCGACGCCGCTCATGAAACGGACCGCCTTCAGGAAGACCTTGTTGAGGATGCGAGGCTTGGTGAAAGCGCCGTGCGGGTCGAACCCCTTTGGGTAGACCCGGTCGGTGACGCTCAAGAGGTCCCGCTTGGCAGAGCCGATGCGATTCTGACTGGTCAACGCGGCCGGGGACGCCGGTTCCATGCAGGCGAGACGGTTGGGGGTCCCATCGATGTCGACCAGGCACCCCGCACAGCCCCCGGAGAAGCAATAGGCTCCACGCGGGCGGTGATACTTCATGGACCGGGACAGCTCGAGGATGCCGGCTCGGTGCAACGCGCTCGCGAAGGTGTCTCCGTCGTGGATGGGCACTTCCTTGCCGTCGAACGTGAAGCTGGCCAACGCAGGGTCCACCGGGGCGCTTCTCAAGAACCGTTCGACGCGTGTTTTTGCAGTTCCCGGCCGAGCCGACCCGTGATCCAAAGGCCCCACATGCGCCAGTCACTAGCAAAGGACTTGAGGGGGGCCTTGAACGTCGCCGGCCGGTTCTTCTCGAAGAAATAATGGCCGACCCAGGCAAAGGCATAGCCGATCAGCAGGGCCGCCAGCAGCAACCATGGTTGCAGTAGCGCGGCCGCCGCGACCAGCAGCGCGAAGGCGATCGTTGTGCCGATGAGGTGAAGACCCCGGTTGACGGGGTTTGCGTGCTCTTGCAGGTAGAACGCCCAGAAGGTCACAGGAATCGCCGCCGTTCGCGGTAGACCACTTGGCGCGCGACGGTGATGCTGATGGACGGGTCGATGCGCATCAGCCAGTGCACGTACTGCTTTGGCTCCGCGATCCCCCCTTGGTCATGGTCTTCTTCCAGACGTTCGCGCAGCGCCAACGTGCCGGCCCGGGGTTTACGGCCCCGGCCGTTGGTCGCCGCGGAGCGGCGGTCTTGTCCTTTCTCCATCGGGATCACCGCGATGCCCTTGCCGTACGGCCCGGGACGAAGTCGATACGTCTCACCATTGGGCAAGCTCACGTCGAGCTGTCCGTCGAGATCCACCTGGGGCACACCACGACCCATCAGTGGGCGATGGCAGCCGGGGGTACATAACATTCAGCGCTGGCACGAAGGACAGTAGAACGTGCTGCGTCCCGACTGGACGATGCGCCGCACCGGCGCCTCACATCGCGGGCAGGGGCGCTCTTGCTGCTGGAAGACCGCCAGATCGGCGATGAATTCGCCGGGGCTGCCGAGCGTGTCCACGTAGTCGTTGAAGCTGGTGCCCCCTTGGGCCAAGGCGGCGTTGAGCACCCCTTGGATGTGTTCGTGCAATGTTTCGGCGCGCCGCCAAGCGTTGCAGGCCAAGCGCCGGGGCGAGAGCCCGGCGCGCCACAAGGCTTCGCATACGTAGATGTTGCCCAGGCCGGCGACCTTGGTCTGGTCCAAGAGGAATGACTTCAGGGGTGCGCGGCTCGCCTTCATCGCTTCTGCCAGGTACCTGGCCGTGAATGCCGGTGCCAAGGCGTCGGGGCCATAATGGGCCACATCGGAGGATGGGCCTGCATACCAGGCAAACCACCCGAACCGCCGCGGATCGACGAAGGCGACCTCGGTGTCATCATCGAGTCGCAGATGCACGTGGGTGTGGGGTCGGTCCGCAGCGTCGAGCAGGACCTTGCCGGTCATGCCCAGGTGGACCGACACTTCGCTGCCATCGTCCAGGGTCCAGCCCATCACTTTGGCATGGCGCGTCACACCTTGGATCGTGCGTCCCACCAACTGGTCCAAGGGGCGCGGCGACGGCTTGCGCATGGCTTTTCCTGACAGGCGCACCGCTTCGATGGTGCGCCCGATCAGACGAGGCGCCAGACCCCTGCGGATGGTCTCGACCTCGGGCAGCTCAGGCACGGGTCCCCGAGCGCCTGCAACCAAAAGGCTTGGGCCCTGCGGCTACTGGTCGCGGATCCGTTCCACGTCCACGACGGTCTTGATGACGGTCGGGCAGGCACCCTGCAGCGCCGTGCGGATCGGCCAGAGCGGGCTTGGGTCCGGCAGGTTGGTGCCGTCGTAGTCGCCGTGTTCCCACTCGCCCCAGATGGATTGCCGGCAGTAAGAGTCGTTGATGAACCAGTCTTCTTCGCCGTCGATCATCTCGCCCTTTTGGGTCAGCACCGCATCCAGGATGGCCTGGACCTCGGCCTGCCAGGCCTCGTCACCGTCGAGCCGGCCGATGAAGCTGCCATGGCCTTCAGAGAGGAACTGCATCTCGGCGGTCTGGACGGGGTAGCCCTGGCCGACCAGGGTGGTCCAACCGGTGCTCTTGTGCTCGGCGGCAAGGAACATGGCGTCCAGCAACATGGGAGCGGTCAGGTCCGCCACGTCCGATTGGGACGCGCTGTAGCTGACCGCCTCGCCGCTGGATTCCGCGCTGAGGCTGGTGGTGGAGATGGGCAATCCGTTGGCGATGAATTCTGTGCTTGGATCGCGTGGCTCTGTGGCCATCATCCGCAGCTCGTACAGGGCCTTTGCGTACATGCCCGCTGTGACGGGCGTCGCGTTGCTGGTGCCGCCGAAGTCGCCGGAACATGCGATGGTGTTGTCGCAGTACCCACCGCTTGGGTAGCCGCTGCCGATGCTTGCGATGTCTGCCGGCTTGCCGTGACCTTGGTAGCTGTTGCGACCCACCGGGTCGATGGCACCGACGGTGACGATCCAATCCGGGCCTTCCTGACTGCTGAACAACGTGGGGTTCGGCACGGTGAATGTGTTCGCCTGTCCGTTGCCGGCGCTGAAGAAGATGGCTTGGCCGTTGGTGACCGCTTCCTTTTGCGCTTCCACGTCGCTGCCGGCGTACATCCGGTCTCGCAGGGTCGTGGAGTAGCCGTAACTGTTCGTCTGCACGTCGATCCAGTCTTGCTGCAAGATCCAATTGTTGGCGGCTTCTTTCTCTTCCACGGTCAAGCCCCCGCCATTGTTGACGAAGACGAGAAGGCACTCTGGGCAACTGCCGTGGATGTTGCCGACGCTGACCGTGCTGGTCCCGACGCCGTGGCTGGACGCGGCGAATCCGTTGCCGCCCCCCGTGTTGACGAACCCGATGACCTTGGAGTTCGGGATGTAATGGTAATGGGCGTTGCTGGCGCTGCTACGGCCTTGCACCTTGTCCCATTCCGCCTGGTCGTCGGCGTACAGGCTTTCGCTACGAAGGCTGGTGTTGATGTTCTGGGGGTCGAAGGCGTAGGCGAAATCCAGATCGAGCGCCGTGTAGGATGCAAAGGCACCCGGGTCGGGGAACCCGGGCACCCATTGGTGGGGCGCTTGGTGTAGGGGCAGGTCGTTGCTGCGGTCGTTGTCCAAGTGCTGGGGCATCATCGAGCCCACCATGTCAAGGTGGTACGGGTTGAACCCGCCATCCACCACCGCGACGACCACGATGCCATCGCCGTTGAAGTCGGCCGGTTGGACAGGCACGGAGGTGGCGTCGTTCGGGTCCGATCCGACCTGCAGTTCCTCCTCGTCGGAGAAACCGTCATTGTCCGTGTCGATCGGAGCGGTCGTCGTGGTGCAGCCGGCGAACATGGCCAGGACGAACAGGGCCACCATCAAGCGTTTCAGCATGGGTCGCAGCCGGACCATCCGGATGAAAAGCTTGTGGTGGCAGAACCCTCATAGCCCCGGGTGGGGTCGGCCCGCTGATGGGAACGGAGGTGGCCAGCACGACCGAAGCGCCAAAGCGCAAAGGTCCGGCGGCCTCCAAGGAGCAACAGGCCTACTTCGATGGCCTATACGCCGAGGCCATGCGGGCGTACGCCCTGGCCAAGCAAGCGCGCCGGCAAGGAAAGGATCCCACGTTCGAAGTGGAGATCCCCCCGGCCGAGGACCTCGCGGCCCGCGTGGAAGCGCAAGTGGGGCCGGAGGGCGTCGCGGAACGCATCCGTGAGGCGACCAAGGAACTCGGAAACCGTGAGATCGTCAGCTTGCGCGTCGCCAGCGAAGTGGCCGCAGATCTGCACAAGCAGGGCAAGCCGAAGGAAGCGTGCCTTGACAATGCGGTCCGGACTGGCCTTTCCATCCTGACCGAAGGGGTGCTCGTCGCGCCGTTGGAAGGGATCGCGGAGGTGCGCATCGGCGCGAACATGGATGGTTCTGATTACGTGGACCTTTGGTTTGCAGGTCCCATCCGGGCTGCGGGGGGCACGGGTCAGGCCATGAGTGTCCTCATTGCGGATGTGGTGCGCCGAGAATTGGGGATCGGGACCTTCGTGCCGACCGAAGCCGAGGTCGAGCGCTACAAGGAAGAGATCCCTGCCTACAAGCAGGCGGCCAACCTGCAATACACGCCCACGGGTCCAGAGATCGAACTGATCGCCAAGAACTGCCCCGTCTGCATCAATGGGGAAGGCACGGAGCAAGAAGAGGTCACGGGCAACCGAGACCTGCCACGCGTGGAAGGGAATCGCCTGCGCGGAGGTGCGTGCCTGGTCATGGCCGAGGGTCTGGTGCTCAAAGCGCCGAAGCTGATGAAGCACGTGGAGAAGCTCGGCCTCGAAGGTTGGGATTTCCTGGGGGAATTCATGAAGAAGGCCCCGGGCGCCGAGGGCGAAGAGGAGGAGGATCCGGACGCGATCCCGGAGATCCATCCCATCCCCAAGTTCGTCAAGGACATCATCGCAGGCCGCCCGGTCTTCGGGCACCCCAGTCGCCCGGGTGCCTTCCGGTTGCGCTATGGCCGGGCACGCACGGCGGGCCTTGCGGCCAATGCATTCCACCCGGCCACCATGGTCCTCGTGGATGACTTCCTGGCGGTCGGGACCCAATTGAAGGTGGAGCGACCTGGCAAGGGGACCCTCGCCACCCCATGCGATACCATCGAGGGGCCGACGGTGCTGCTGCGGGATGGTAGTGTCCACCGCATCCACGCGCCGGCAGAGGCGAAGGAACTGCGCCCGCTGGTCGAGGAGATCCTGGACCTGG
>JBFKXH010000022.1:0-12160 GCA_041638175.1 Thermoplasmatota archaeon | reverse complement strand
TCGTCTTGGCAAGCTGCTCGAGACATCCCTCATCGGCCACAAGGTCAACGATACGTACCGATTCCTGAGCGACGACCCGTCGCGTAGCTTCGAGGCATTCTACAAGCCACCGCGCTTCTCGGAATTCCCCGCGGTCGATCAAGTGCCGCGCAACTCCTTCGAGGCAAGCTTCGGCCCCACGGTCGTCGGCGACGAACACGACCTTGGCAATGGCGTCATGGTGGTCGTCGAATCGCTCTCCACGCAAGGGTCGACCGAACTCGTCCACTTCCGCTACGTCCTGAACGGCACCGTCGAACTGCCTGACCCGAACTACCCTGGCAAGCAGATCGTGACCGCGCGCGGCGACAACCTGATCCTGGAATACGTTCCGATCCTCGACACCACATTCCTGCTGGGCGAGCGCCAGACCGGGCCGTTCTTCGGCATGCCCCCGGGCATGTACAAAGCGGTGGGCGTCGACGGTGACCTGCTCGTCTACCGGCGCGCCAACGTCGTCGACCCTGCCCTTGCGGAAGTCCCCATCGAATTCGAGGTCACCGTCCGCGCGTTGCTTGCTGCAGAACCTGTCGCCACGCCCGACGGCGCCTACGGTGCCCGCGACAGCCCGATGCTTCTGAGCTGATCGACGGTCTCGGCCACATCGTGGACGCGGACCCACGCAGCGCCCGCCGCGTGCGCACGTCGTACGACCTCTAGGTTGCCTGCAAGCCGCCGTCGCGGATCTGTCTCGTCCATCATGGCCCCGATGAAGCGCTTGCGTGACCCACCGATCAGGACCGGCAATCCGTGGTCGTAAGAGGCCACGCCATCGACGAGTGCCATGTTGTCATCAACGTGGGGCCCCGGTCGTGCGCCGAAGCCAAGGCCTGGATCGAGGATGATCTGGCTGCGACGGATGCCCGCATTCGCGGCCTGGGCGATGATGTCGTGCAGTTCCGCCTTGCACGCAGCCACGATGTCGCCTGAGAGATCCTGGTGACGCATCAGCACGATGGAACAGCCTCGCCCGGCCACCAAGGGCCCCATGGCAGGATCACCCAATCCGCTGACGTCGTTGACCATCGTTGCACCTGCATCCAAGGCGGACGCCGCAACGGCGGCCTTCTGGGTGTCGATACTGATGGGAATCTGACTTTGTGCACGGATCGCTTCGATCACTCGCAGAACGCGCGTTGCCTCCTCATCGGGCGGTACGGGGGCGTGCCCGGGGCGCGTCGATTCACCACCCACGTCGAGGCAATCAGCGCCCGCTGCGATCATGGTGGCGATGGTCGACGCAAGCACCCGGTCGTCGTCGAGCCTGCCTCCGTCGCTGAAGGAATCGGGCGTGGCGTTGAGGATCCCCATGACCTTCATGCACGGCCCCGCAGCAGGTCCTCGTAGGCGTGGCCGACGCGCCGGGTCAGGTCGCCTTTGGCGCCGTCCGCGATCGGGACCTCATCGAATCGCGTCACGGGCACGACACCCCCCGTGGTGTTGGTGAGCCATGCTTCGTCGGCGCCGGCCAGTTGCTCCACGGAAAGGGTCGGCGCGACCTCCAAGCCAGCATCGTCGATCAATTCCAGGACCACCTGCCGCGTGACCCCATCGACCGCACCTTGGTCGGGTCCGGGCGCATGGACCACGTCGCCGGTGCGGGCGAACACGTTGCTGGTACTGGCCTCGACCACGCTGCCATGGCCATCGGTGAGCACCGCATCGTGGGCCGTCAGCGCCATGGCTTCTCTGCGCGCTTGGACGTACCGCAGGAAACTGAGGGTCTTGTGACCAGCCAGCGGCTCGCCGGGCGCGATGATCTGCTTGCTCGTCACCACATGGACACCATGGCTGTAATGACGAAGAGGGTAGGGCTGGAAAGGGCGGACCATGCCCGTGACCAGCAGACCGTCGCCTTCGGTGATGCCTTCCATGGCCCCGGTGCTGACGTTCAGCCGTACGTAGAGGTCGTCCCCGTAGGCATCGTGCCCCGCCGCGACGAGCACATCCAGATCGGCGACCACATCATCGGTCCACGCGAGACCAAGGGCCGCCATGCCCGCCCGCAGACGAGCCATGTGACGTTCACGTTGCCATAGCCCGGCGGTGGTCGTGCGCATGGTCTCGAAGACACCATCACCAAGCAGGTAACCCCGATCCATGAGCGGGACTTTGGCCTCTTCGATGGGAAGGACCTGGTGATCGATCAATGCCAATGTCATGGTGCCTCCAAGAACCGTCGAAGGATTTCCAGGCCATGCTCGGTGCAAAAGGATTCCGGGTGGAATTGCAGGCCATGCGCCCGGCCGTTCTGCATGGCCATGACGGTGCCATCTTCGAGGTGCGCCGTGACCTGCCACGGGGCCGGCGCCTCGACGGAAAGGCTGTGATATCGAGTGGCCTGAAACGGCGACGGGAGGCCTTCGAACAGGCCCTCGCCGCCATGATGGACGGCATCCGTCTTGCCATGGACCGTCGGCGTGACGAACACTCGACCCCCATTGGCTTCGGCAAGTGCTTGGTGCCCCAAGCAGACCCCCAGGGTCGGCAGCGCGGGATCCTGGGCAAGGTGCCAGGTGTGGCCGGCGTCACGGGGCCACCCGGGGCCCGGACCCAAGATGACGTGGCTCCAGTCGCGATCCGGAATCGGCTCGTCATTGCGTACCACGACCACCTCGGCGCCCAGCAGGGCGCAGTAGTCGGCCAGGTTGTGGACGAAGGAGTCGTAATTGTCGATCAAGAGGACCGTCGCCTGGACCGATCCGGGCGGCGCCGGGGGCATCCATGCGCCGTGGCGCGTGACCTCACCCACCCGATCGCGGGGCGGACCGGCACCACCTTCCAGGAGCGCCCGCGCCTTGTGATGGGCCTCATGCCACTCGGCCGCCGGGTCACTTTCGGCAACGATGCCGCTGCCTGCATGGACCGTCGCCTGGCCATCTCGTAGGACCAAGGTACGGATCATGATGTTCCAGTGGGCGTTGTGGCTCCAGCTCAGGAAACCCGCCGAGCCCGTGTACGGGCCGCGCGACACAGGCTCTTCCTCGTGGATGCGCAGGCAGGCCCGATGCTTGGGAGCCCCAGTGATGGTGCCGCCGGGGAACAGGGCAGCCAGCCAGTCCTTGAATACGGTCCCCGGGCGCAGGACCCCCTCGACCCGGCTGACCAGGTGCATGACATGTTGGTAGCGCTCCACGCTGAACGCTTCAGCCACGCGCGTGGTCCCCGGTCGGCAGACCCGGGCGATGTCGTTACGAAGCAGGTCCACGAGCATGGTGTGCTCGGCCCTTTCCTTGGGGGACGTCAGCAGCTCTTGCTCAAGGCGAAGATCCTCGTCGCCCGTACCCCTGGGGCGGGTGCCGGCGATCGGTCGGGTCTTGATGACGCCGTCGTGGACGCTGAACAACTGTTCCGGACTGCCACTGACGATCTGATGGTCCTCGTATTGCAGGCATGCCATGAACGGCGAGGGGTTGCGCGCGGCAAGGCGCTCGAAAATCCGCGTTGGAGGCACGCTGCATTCGGCATCGAACCGGATCGCCAGGTTCGCCTGGAACAGGTCACCATCCGTGATGCGTTGTGTCAGACGGCGCACGGAGGCCTCGAAGCCCGGCTGATCCGTCTCGGTAGACCAGGGTCCCGTGATTCCGTCGCCGTCGTCGACGGCTTGTTGCCAACGTGCTCGGATGTCCGCCGCTTGGCCGCTGCGCACAAAGGCATGGACCGCCTGGTTCCGTCGATCGAAGACGATGGCATCCAGGCACAACTGAAGCACTGCATCCGGCCCTTCTCCCTCGAGCCCCAGGGTCGGTTCGATCGCCTGGGCGAATTCGTAGGCGAAATAACCGACGAACCCACCGGTGAAGGGAAACGGCTCCGACCCGTCGATCCGGTATTCGTCGACGAGGGCCTGAAGCAACGCCAGCGGTTCGCCGTGCCGTTCGTCTTGGATCTGGCCGGTCAGCCGCAATGTCCGACCGCGGAAGCGCGCCTCGAAGAGCGGCGAACAGGCCACGAATGCGTACCTGGCTTCCGGGTGGGCGCCCATGCCGTCAAGTAGCTGAGGCCCAAGGGGCGCGAGGCGCTTGACCGCCTCGATCGGCTCCAACCAGGGTAGATCAAAGCGGACCAGGTCATTGATCGCCACGGATGCCCTCCGCTGATTCTCCCAGGATGTGCGCACGCACCTCCCCGACGAGCCAGAGGCTGCCCGCGACCACGACGCGGTCGGCCACCCGGGCAGCAGCGTCCAATGCTTCCGCAGCGCTTGCTGCTGCTTCGAAGGGCACGATGCCGAAGGCCGCTTGCATCCGCTGCGGGTCCAGACCGCGCGGCGAGCGAAGCGGGACCCCCCATCCGCGGCGGGTGATGGGCAACCATTGCTCCAACATCCGCGGCCAATCCTTGTCCGCCTGGAATCCGACGATGAGCCCGAACCCGGCCCAGTCCAGGTTTGCCAAGTGCCTTCGAAGCGCTCCGGCCCCTGCCTCGTTGTGGGCCCCGTCCAAGAGGACCTCGACGTGGCGGCCTGCATGCTCGTACCGGAGCAACTCCATGCGACCGGGCATGGTCGCTTCGGCCAGTGCCTGATGGAGCGCCATGGGCTGGATGGGCAGGACGTCTGCCGCCGCCACCACGAGTGCTGCATTCTCGATCTGATGTTCCCCTGCCAACCCGAGGCGGTAGAACGCTTCGCCCTTGGCACTGCGGATGCGGAACCCGTTGATGTCCGGCTGCACCTCCAGGTCATCGCCCAGGATGCTCATGGGCACCTGCAGTTCGTGGCTGCGGTCTTTGAGGACCTGGAGCGCCGTGCCCCGGACGCCGGTGACCAACGGCACGCCCGCTTTCATGATGCCGGCCTTCTCCGCGGCGATCTCTTGCGGCGAATCCCCCAAGTAGGCAACGTGATCGCGGGCCACGTTGGTGATGACCGTCAACGCGGGCGTGACCACGTTGGTCGCATCCAACCGTCCACCCAGGCCCGTTTCCAATACCACCCATTCGGCACCCGCCGCCTGGAAGTGCAGCAACGCCAGGATGAAGCTCACCTCGAAGAACGTCGCCTGGTTGGCTTCCGCCACGGGACGGACCTTGTCGATGAGCGCCTGGAGAGAATCATCGTCGATCGCTTCGCCGTCGACTCGGATGCGTTCGCGAAAGTGCGACAGATGCGGACTGGTGAAGCACCCCGTCCGGTGGCCACTACGGCGCAGGGCGTCGGCGATGAGGGTGGTGACCGTGCCCTTGCCGTTGGTGCCCGCCACGTGGACGAACTGTAGGCTCCGTCGAGGGTCACCCAAAGCCTCCAGCATGGCGTGGACGTTGTCCAACCCGAGTTTGATGCCCACCTCTTGCCGGCCGTACAGCCACCTGAGGCCATCCTCCAGGTCTGGCATCAGAAGCCCGCGGAGTACAATGCGCCGGGTACGGGCTCCAAGACCTCGCGCCACGATGGGCCGGGCAAGATCTTGCCGCCTTGCACGCGACCTTCCGCAAACAATTGCACCGTTCGGGGCAACAATTGATGCTCCAAAATGAGCACGCGTGCAGCGAGACTTTCCTCGTCGTCCTCCGGATCCACGGCTACGGCGGCCTGCAGCAACATGGGGCCCCCGTCGAGTTCGGCCGTGACCAGGTGGGTGGTGCAACCGGCAAGGACCGCGCCTGCGGCCAAGGTATCGCGGATGCCGTGGGCCCCCTTGAAGCTCGGGAGCAGAGCGGGGTGGATGTTGATGATGCGCCCGGCAAACGCATCGCAGAACGTGGGCGTGAGGATACGCATGAAGCCTGCCAGCACGACCAGGTCCGGCTGCTCCGCTTGGATGGCCGCCACGAGCCGCGCATCATAGTCGGCCCGGACCTCACCTGCCTCGGGGGGGATTTCCAGCAGGGCCGGCACGCCGGCCGCCTCAGCCTTGGCCAGACAGGGAGCGCCTGGCCGGTCGGTCACGACCAACGTGACGCAGGCGTCCACGTGCCCATGTTCGATCTTCTCAAGGAGGCTGACCATGTTGCTGCCGCGTCCGGAAGCGAGTACGCACACCCGTAGGGTCACAGGCCCGGCAAGGCGTGGCACTTGAAGGGTTTGGGTCAGTGGCGGAACGAGCGCTGGCCGCTGAACACCATCGCGATGCCGTGCTCGTCGGCTGCCTCGATGACCTCGTCGTCGCGGATGCTGCCACCCGGCTGGACAATGGCCGTGACACCATGTTCTGCGGCCACATCGACCGCGTCCCGGAACGGGAAGAACGCGTCACTGGCCATGACACTGCCCTTGATCTGGTCGCCGCCCTTGTGGGTGGCAATGAACGTAGAGTCGACGCGGGCCGTCTGCCCGCCGCCGATGCCGACGGTCTTGGTGCCTTGGACGAAGACCACCGCGTTGCTCCGGATCGCCTTGACGCAGCGTGCGGCGAACACCAGACTCTCCATCTGTTCATCGGAGGGCGCCGCTTTCGTCGCCGTCGTCCAGGAGGAAACGTCGTAGGGCTTCAGGTCACGGTCTTGGACCAACAAGCCGCCCGTGATACTGCGGATCTGGGTGCCGCTTCGGTGGTATTCCTCATCGAGGCCCGGTACCGACAGGAGGCGAAGGTTCTTCTTTTTCTGAAGGCGCGCCAAGGCATCGTCTTCGAAGCTCGGCGCAATGACGATCTCAAGGAACAACTTGGAGAGTTCTTCCGCGACTGGCAATGTGACCGGTCGGTTGAGCGCCACGACGCCACCAAAGGGCGAGTAGGGGTCGCATGCAAGCGCGTCGGTCCAGGCGGTGTGCAGATCCTCGGCGACGGCGATGCCGCAAGGAGTCGCATGCTTGATGATGACGCAGGCCGGTTTTTCGGGGAACTCCTTGACCGATTCGAGAGCCAGGTCCGCGTCCAGGATGTTGTTGTAGCTCAGTTGCTTGCCGTGCAATTGCTTGGCCCGCACGATGCTCGGTTCGATGACGTTGCGGGGGCCTGCCTTTTCGTACCAGGCCGCGCGCTGGTGGCTGTTCTCACCGTAGCGCAACACATCCCGGCGATCGTAGGCGAACACCAGGTGTTCCGGGTAATCGGTCAAGTGGAAGCGTTTGCTCAGGACGCGACTGATGATCGCATCGTAGCGAGCCGTCTCCTGGAAAGCCCGCAACGCAAGCTCCTGGTGCAGTTCCGGTGCCGGGTCCATGGTCTCGACGGCGCGCGCAACCCGTTCGTATTGTCCCGGGTCCGTGACGACGAAGACATCCTTGTGGTTCTTGGCTGCCGCACGCAACAAGCTGGGCCCCCCGATGTCGATCTGTTCGATCAGATCCGGAAGATCAGCGCCTGAGGCAGCGGTCTGCTCGAACGGGTAGAGGTTGACGCACACCAGGTCGATGCCCGGGATGCCGTGTTCCGCCATGGCTTGCAAGTGGCTCGCATCGTCGCGGCGTGCCAAGATGCCGCCCGCGACCATAGGATGCAGGGTCTTGACGCGACCGTCCATCATTTCCGGGAAGCCTGTGATCTCGCTGACATCCGTGACCGGCAATCCCTCGTGGCGAAGCAGCTCCGCCGTACCGCCGGTACTGATCAACTCGACGCCCGCGTCATGCAGGCGTTTGGCGAATTCGTCGATGCCAGACTTGTCAAAGACCGACAGCAAAGCACGGGTGACCTTCATCCCGTGGCCGGGCGAGGTCCGCGTCGTTTAAAGGATAGGGGGCACCCTTCGAGAAGGGCCCGGGTCCGTTCGGGGCTTGTTTTTAGTAGCAGAAGAAAGAAAATCCTGTCCCATGGAAGAAATGTCGGCCGCCGAATGCCGGGACATCCTCTCGGCCAGCCGCTTGGGCGTCTTGGCCTTGTCGCACGCAGGCAAGGCGTACGCGATCCCCTTGTACTTCGCCTACGACGGAGACCACGTCTGGTTCCAATGCCACCCGGGCCTCAAGGACGAGTACATGGAGTCCACCGACGAGGCGTGCTTGGTCGTGACCCATTCGGGCGCCGCGGACATCTGGGAAAGCGTGCAGGTCTTCGGGCCGACGGAAAAAGCCAGCCTCAGCAATGACGTGGAGTCCGCCAAGGCAGCCCTTTTCAAGGTGCCCTTTCCCCCGGCAGAAGGGAATTTCCCCAAAGGGCGGCCCGTACGCACGGACGACCGCATGTATTACCTCAAGTTGACGCCGAGTCACGTCGAGGGCAAGAAGAGCACCTGGCGCTGAACTACCACTCGGTGTATTCCAGCTTCTTGGAATTGACCCACTCCAAGAGGTCCAATGCGACCACGCAACTCTCGGCAACTTCCGGGTGCGGATCGGTCTTGAATTTCTCCAGCACAGGTCGCGCGGCCTCATCCCCGATGGCCCCGAGCGCCTCTGCCGCTTCGTGGCGGACCATGACGTGCTCGTGCTCGTCGGCGAGGACGCGGCTCAAGACATCGAGAGCATGTTCGTCGCCCATCTGGCCCATGACGTAGGCGATCTCGTGGCGCAACAAGGCGGATGGATCCTCGAAAGCGAGGGCAAGGGCATCGACGGCCGCTTCGCCACCTTCGTTGCGCAGGGCAAACACCGCCCGCATCCGCTGGAACATAGGCAAGGTGGCGTCCATCAGTTGGTCGGCCAGCTCTTGCACGTTGGCGGGGAAGGTCGGCGCATGCTGGGGTGGTGCCGGGTCGACACTGGTATACCCGCTTTCCTCACGCGCTGCATCAAGCCACTGACGGTTGTCCACGATGTCTTTCGAGTGGAGGGGGGATATGACCGTTGTGGAGGGAACCTACGGATTCCGTCGCCTGGCCAGCAGGCCGATGACGAAAACGAAGGCCAAAAGGCCCAGCGTCGGCGATTCCTCGCGCAGCGGATCCTCAGGTGCGGGCGCATCCAGCACCACGGTGTTCCGGGGCGCCGGGTCTTGGTCGAGCCAGTATTTCTCTCCGTACCGACCGTGGTCGCCGTGCAGGGCCACATACATGGCCACAGCGCCACCGACGGAGGCTTCTACGTCGTAGGCCTGGATCAGTAGATCCTTGCTTCCGGTCTGCTGGTACAACCATTCCAAGGTGTCGCATGGCTGATGGTAGCACGGATATTCTTCGTCGTGGCTGCCCTGGATCCGCATGCCCGCCGCGCCCTTGGCGATGAGCGGGATGTGGTCGCTTCGGCCGTAATGGTCGTCATAGACCCAGACCAGTTCCGGCGGGAACTGCATCAGATCGTAGGCGGTCTCCCGGACCAGGAACTGGTAGTTGGTGAAATTCAAGAGGACCTGATCGAAGTCGCTGCGCTGCTTCAGCTCCTCATAACAACCATAACTCCAGCAGCGCCATTCGTTCTCTTCGTGGATGGGCGCCGTCCGGAGGTTCAGCACCGCGTTCTTCTCCATGTCGATGGTGGGTTGGCTGTCTTCCGGGTACTGGACCCAGATGTTGCGCGCCGGGTAATTGATGCCCGGCATGTCGAAGGATTGGCTCACCAAGACCTCGGGGACCTGGTCGTCCTTCATGCCAAGCAGGGTCGCGGCCACACTTGGATCCTCGGCGAACGCGATGGCGCCGTACAAGCCCCATTCTTCGCCATCGTACCACAGGAATACCACGCTCGCTTCGTACGGGCCGTTGGCTTGGGTGTCGGCCACCATGGCACGGGCGATCTCCTTCACGGTGCAGATGCCGCTGGTGTTGTCCAAGGCGCCAATGGTCGCTTCGCGCGTATCATAATGGCCGCCGATGACGACCCATTTGCTGGGGTCCGTGCCCGGGAGGACCCCGACGATGTTGGTGCCCCCGTTGCCGAGTACCGCGCCGGCGTTGGCTGGCCCAAGTCCGGCCGCGCCCCGATCGAAGTGTTGCAGGTCGCTGGCCAAGCCCAGGTCCGCAAAGACGTCCTGGTACTGTTCCACAAACAGGTTCTGCGTCGGCGTGCCCATCAGGCGGTAGCTGTTGGGGAAGTCGTGGGTGATCTCGTCCACGCAGTCATGGACCGCTTGGCCCGTGACCCCCGCATCGAAATCCACGAGCCGAGACAGCGTGCGGTTGCTGTCCAACTCGAACGGCACCCCGTCCGTCAAGGCATCCTCGATGCCCGGCACTTGGGCCGTGGCGACGGGGAGAAACAAAAGGAGGACCCATGCACGCATCAAGCACCGAGACCGGCGGCGGTTCTTGGGGTTTGTTGCGCTATGCGCGGCGAACCAGACTCTTGGCCGTCATCTCGGGGCCGATGGGGAGGCCCATCAATTCCAGCAAGGTGGGTGCGACGTTGCATAGGGCCCCGCCTTCTTCGAGCTTGATGTCCCCGGCGTTGACGGCGATGAGCGGGCTTGGCCCCATGGAGTGGGCGGTGAGCCGGTCGCCGGCGCTGCCGTCGGGGTTGCATTTGCACATCTCTTCGCAGTTGCCGTGGTCGCTGGTGATGAGTGTGACGTAGCCCAATTCGGTAGCGACCGTGGTGAGCCGGTCGAGGCAGTTGTCCATGAAGCCCATCATCTGGATGCCGGCTTGCAGGTCGCCGGTGTGGCCGACCATGTCCGGGTTGGCGAAATTGACGATCAGCAGGTCGAAGTCCTCGCTTCCCATGGCGTGGAGCAGACGGTCGGTGACCTCCCCGGCGGACATCTCCGGGCTCAGGTCGTAGGTCGCAACTTTGGGGCTGGGCACCAGCACCCGTTCTTCGCCTTCGAAGGGTTCCTCGCGGCCGCCGCTCAGGAAGTACGTCACATGGGCGTATTTCTCGGTCTCCGCGATGCGCAGTTGGCGCAGGCCCAAGGCTGCGATATGCTCGCCAAGCGTGCCGGTCGGCCGTTCCGGCGGGTAGGCGATGGCCAGGTCCGGGAATCGCAGGAATGCGTCGTCGTATTGGGTGGTGCACACCCACAGCACTTCGGGGTGTTTGGCTTCAAAATGGGCAAAGTCTGGTTGCTTGAACGCCCGCGTCATCTGGCGGCTCCGGTCGGGCCGGAAGTTGAGCCAGATGACCGCGTCACCGCCCTGGATGATCCCGTCGGATTCGATGAGGGTCGCCGTCGCGAATTCGTCGTCTTCGCCCCGGTCGTACGCGTCGGTGACCGCCGCGATCGGGTCACGGGCCCGGTGTCCGATGCCCTCGGTGTACAGCCGGTACGCATGCTCGACGCGCTCCCAGCGCTGGTCTCGATCCATGGCGTAGTAGCGACCCACGTAACTGGCCACCGTGCCGACTCCGGCGGATTCGCATTGCAGCAAGAGGGTGCGCATGAATTCCTTGGCGGAGCGGGGATCCGTGTCGCGTCCGTCACCGATGGGGTGGACATAGACCTCTTGGATGCCGGCCTCTTCTGCGGCCCACAAAGCAGCGGCGAAGTGGTCCTCATGGGCGTGCACGCCGCCCGTGCCGAGCAAACCCATCAAGTGGAGCCTGCCTCCAGTACGTTCCACGTGCTCGAACGCCTGCACGTAGGCCGGGTTCTCCCCGAAGACGTCCTCTTCGATGGCCTTGTTGATGCGAAGGAAATCCTGGTACACCACACGGCCAGCACCGATATTGAGGTGGCCGACCTCGGAATTGCCCATCTGGCCCTCGGGCAGACCGACGTGGTGCTGGTTGTTGTCGATCTCGACCCATGGGCACTCTTCGCGCAACCGATCCAGGCAGGGCGTGTCCGCCAGGGCGACTGCGTTGCAAGGGTGCTCCGGGTCTCCGAAGCCGAATCCATCCAGGATGATCAACAAGGCGGGCTTGGCCACACTCGGGCACGGGGCGACCCATGGAAAGCTATGTTGGCATCATGGCAGCCACATCCGTGGGCCAGGCACGCAGGGCACGCCCATCTCGGCGCATGTCGATCAAGCCGACCTCGGCCAGTCGCTTGAGGTGATGGCTCACGGTGGCTCGATTGACTCCCAGGACCGTCGCCAACGCCGCCCCGGAAAGACCCGGTTGACCGCGCAGGGCTCCCAAGATGTTGCGGGCCGTGTCCGACCGGAGCGCGGGGGCAGCTTGGACGACCCGACGATCGGTGTCCTTGGGGAAGAAGCAGGTGTAGCCTGCTGCGTCGTGCCGCTTGATGAGTCCTGTGTCGACCAGTTTGTCCAGGTGGTGTTGTGCATTGCCGTAGCCGCTGCCGATCTCGCGCACGATCGCCTGGGTGTGGACACCCGGCTGCGCTTGGACCAGGTCATGGATCTGTCTTCGCACCGGGTGATCCAACGCCCCCGCCGTGGTGATGCGGCTGAACAT
>JBFKXH010000021.1:0-12170 GCA_041638175.1 Thermoplasmatota archaeon | reverse complement strand
GCCAAACCACTGGCCGCGGAGCGCGACACCAAGTTCACTTTCTTGCCGATCATCGCCAAGGCCGCCGTCGCTGCGCTGCGCCAGCACCCGGACGTGAACGTCGCGTTCGACGAGACCACGGGCGAATTGGTCAAGAAGAGCTACTACCACATCGGCATCGCCACGGCCACGGATGCAGGCCTGATCGTCCCGGTCGTCAAGGACGCCGACGCCAAGGGCATGTTCGACATCGCGGACGAGATCGCAGATCTGTCCGAGCGCACCCGCAACATGAAGGCCAGCGCGGACGAACTGAGTGGCTCCACGTTCACGCTGACCAGCCTCGGCAAGGTCGGTGGCGTGCTCGCCACGCCCATCCTGAACTACCCCGAAGTGGCCATCATGGGCATCCACGAAATGAAGCAGGTGCCGGTCGTCAAGGACGGCGAGATCGCCATCGGCTGGCGCATGAACCTGAGTTTCAGTTTCGACCACCGCATCGTGGATGGCTACAATGGCGCCATGTTCGCCAACACCCTGATCCGCTATCTCGAGAACCCAAGCCTGCTGATGCTGGAAGGGGCGTAAGATGTACGATGTCGCGGTCATCGGCGCCGGCCCTGGTGGCTACGTGGCCGCCATCCGTGCCGGCCAACTCGGGCTCAAGACCGTCATCATCAACGACTCCGAGCTGGGCGGCGTGTGCCTCAACTGGGGATGCATCCCAAGCAAGGCCATCATCACCACCGGCAAGCAGGTCAAGACCGCCAAGAAAGGCGGTCGGGGCATCGATTTTGGAGACGTGAAGGTGGACATGCCGGCGGTCATCAAGCACAAGGATGGCGTCGTGAAGCAACTGACGCAAGGCGTCGGCGGGCTCCTGAAAGGCAACAAGGTGGAGATCCTGCAAGGCCGCGCCACATTCACGGGCAAAGACAGTCTGAGCGTCGAGGCCGGGGGTAAGAAACAGCAGATCAAGGCCAAGAACGTCATCGTCGCCACCGGCAGCAGCACCATCGAGATCCCGGGATTCAAGTTCGACGAGAAACGCATCCTGAGCAGTACGGGTGCCTTGGAGCTCCAAGAGGTGCCCAAGCATTTGGTCGTCATCGGTGGCGGGGTCATCGGCCTGGAACTGGCCTGCGCGTACAGCAACCTGGGGGCCGAGCAGATCACGGTCATCGAAATGATGGACCAACTGGTCCCCGGCGTGGACGTGGAGGTCGCCAAGACCCTGCAACGCCAACTCAAGAAGAAGGGATTCGACATCCGCCTCGGTGCACGCGCCAAGGAGGCCAAGCCCCACGCAAAGGGCGTCAAGGTCACCTTCGAAGACAAAGGCAAGGAAGAGACCGTGGATGCGAGCTATTGCCTTGTCTCCGTGGGTCGTCGGCCCAACACGAAGGACATCGGCCTAGAGAAGGCCGGTGTGGCGCTGGATGATCGCGGATTCGTGGTCACGGATGAGCAAGGGCGCACCAATGTGCCTTCCATTTACGCGATCGGGGACATCACCCATGGGCCCATGTTGGCCCACAAGGCCTCCAAGGAAGGCGTGGTGGCCGCCGAAGCGATCAGTGGAGATCGTGGCGCTGCCAAGGATTGGATCACCATCCCTGGCGTCATCTTCACGGATCCGGAGATCGCCACGGCGGGTCTGACGGAAGAGCAATGCAAGAACCAAGGTCTCGACTACAAGGTCGGAAAGTTCAATGTTGGCGGTCTTGGCAAGGCCCTGGCTGATGGGGAGACCGACGGGTTCTACAAGATCATCGGGGAGGCCAAGAGCGACAAGGTCCTGGGTATCCATATCATCGGGCCACATGCCAGCGACCTCATCTCCGAAGCGGCGCTGGCCATGGAAATGGGGGCCACCGTGGAGGACGTGGGCCTGACCGTGCACCCGCACCCGACGCTGGGCGAGGGTCTCATGGAGGCCGCTGAAGCACTTCACCAGAAGAGCCCGCACACCATCAATCGTTGAGTCAAACGGCCAAACAGGCTTTTTACACGACGACCTTGGGCCGCGCATGCGCACGATTCTGTTGCTGTGTTTGGTAGCTTTCGCTGGGTGCACGGAGCAAGAACAGTCGATTGACGAGACCCCTGAGCAACCTCCTGCGCCGGCGCCGGCGGTCGGGGGCGCCGAGACATGGTATCTGCACGACTCCGACACCGAATGCGACGGCAGCGGCGAGACGACCCTGTCCAAGGCGGACGACGCCGACGATGCAGACGGATGCGGTGGGGTGGGCGCGGCCGGGCTGGCCGACGGCTTCACCGTTTCGTTTGCAGGTACGGAGTCCACGGGGGGCCATGCGCAAGGCACGGCTGTGACGGCCAGGATTTACGTGGCGTTCACCAATCCTGGGGAATACACCCTGGCCGCGGCTTTGCGGAGCAACGGTACGGAGGTCGCCTCGGGCAGCGTGACCATGACGGCGGTGAGCGCTTACGGCGTCGGCCCCTTCGTGGAATTTTCGGTCCCCATGACCCTAGAGCGCGCCATGGCGGCAGGTGATCGCCCATCGCTGACGATCAATGTCTCGGGGGGCCCATCGTATTTCTTGGGCTACGAAGGCGACCACACAAGCATCCTGCAGATTGGTTGAATGCAGTACGAGCCACAGCGGAACACTCTTGCATGCCGCGACGCATGACGTCGCATGAAGGCGCTGGTCATCGAAGGCGGTGGCATGAAAGCAGCCTATGCCAATGGCGTCCTGACGGCGTTCGAGGAGGCAGGTTACCGGCCCTGGGATGCCGTCATCGGCACGAGTGCAGGCGGGGCCATGGCGGCGTGGTACAGCGCAGGCCAAGCCAAGTATGCGGAAGGCACGTGGGCCTATGCAGGCGATGAGCGGGTCATGAGCTACAAGAGGGCCTTGACGGGGCGGGGGCCCCTCTTGGATCACGAGGCGCTTTTGGAGATCGTGTACGTGGACGAGCACCCCATCGATGTGGCTGCCATCCGGGCCTCCTCCTGGCCGGTCATCGTCACCGCATGTGATGCGGACACCGGGGCGATACTCTACCATGACATCCGAGAAGGCGATACCATCGCTTGGCTCAAGGCCACTGGGCGTCTGCCGATGGCCAGTGGGCCACCGGTAGAGATCGACGGCCGACGCCTGCTGGATGGGGGTAGTATCGACCCTGTCCCGGTCCGATACGCGGTCGAACAGGTGGGAGCCGATGATCTGACGCTCATCACGAACAAGCCGCCGGGTCCCAAGAAGAGTGATCCGCGTGTCGTGGTGGAACTGGCCGCGCGACGATATCCCGCCTTACGGGATGGGCTCATGAATCACCAGCAGATCAAGTTCGAATCGGTCCAATATGCGCTGCATCCGCCGGATGGCGTGACCAGTCATGTCATCTTCCCCAGCCGGCCGACGCGGGTGCATCGATTGAGCCGGAACATGGACGCGATCCAGGAGGCATTAGACCTGGGCCACGTGGACGGTGCGGCGTTCCTACGGTAGGCTCATCAGGGAAGTCTTTCTGGACCGTTCGTGGAGGTCCGCGACCTTGGCCGCATGGAGTATGGTGAGTGTCTTGCCTTGCAGCACGAGCTTCGTGATGCCCTGCGAATGGGCCGGGGAGAGGACACCATTTTGGTTGTCGAGCATCCCTCGGTAGCCACCCTGGGTCGTCGCGGGACCGCCGATGAGGTGTTCGACAGAGACCTCCCCGTTTTTCAGATCGAACGAGGCGGCAAGGCGACGCTGCATGGCCCCGGCCAGCTGGTCGTGTATCCCATCATGCACATGGGTGAAGGGAACCGGGATGTACGGGCTTGGGTCCGCCACCTGGAAGCGTTCATCCACAAGATGCTGCGCCATTTTGGCATCGAGACCCACACGAAGGTGGATCTTCCAGGCGTATGGACTGTCGATTCCGACAAGAAGATCGCCAGCATCGGCATCGCGATCCAGCACTGGATCTCGTTCCATGGAATCGCGGTCAACATCACGTTGGAGCCGGATGAGTTCCAGCGGATCGACCCGTGCGGGCTCGGCGCCGCCGTGATGACCAACATGCAGCGCGAAGGCACCGACGTGGACCTCGAGGAGGTCAAGGCCTGGGCCTTGGCCCATGCAGCCGACCATTTCGGCGAGTTCTTTGCAACCAACAATCCTGCGGGTATTGCGCAAGACCATTACTATTAGGCGATGCAGCGGATGCGTAGCGAGGTACTTGGATCGCCCTTCCGGACGCCACAAGGCAAACACAAATGATTGCGCGCATACGCGAAGCACGCAAAATATAAGGCAAAGACCGGACAACCCGGGGTTTTGCACGGGAAACCGGGGGTGTTTTGACCCACCCTTCGTTCGTTTGGATGGGATGACCACACGCGTGGCGCTCTACACGCGCGTTTCGACCGAAGACCAGGCCAAAGAGGGCTTCAGCCTCGACGCGCAGCTCGATCGGTTGCGCCTTTTTGCTGGCGCGCAAGGCTGGGACATCGCCGGAGAGTTCGTCGACGAAGGCCACAGCGGCCGCACCATCAAGCGACCCGCATACAAGGCGATGATGGACGCAAGTCCTGGCTGGGACACGATTCTCGTGCTCAAGATGGATCGGATCCATCGCAACAGCCGCAACTTCATGGCCATGATGGACCAACTCACGAAGGAGGACAAAGGCTTTGCAAGCGTCACCGAAAGCCTGGACACCAGCACGGCGATGGGCCGCTTCGTCATGGACATCATCCAACGGATCGCCCAATTGGAGTCGGAACAGATCGGTGAGCGCGTGTACGTGGGCATGGAACAGAAAGCCAAGACCTCTGGGGGCAGCCTTGGAAAACCGGCGCCCTTTGGCTATGCGTACCAGGAAAGCACCCTGACGCCTGTGCTGGAAGAAGCCCCGTATGTGGTAGGCATGTACCAGCGGTTCCTGCAGGGGGCCGGAAAACAGCGTATCGCGGATTGGCTCAACGAAGAAGGGGTCCAGACCCGTCGAAACACCCAGTGGACCGTGTGGAACGTCACACACGTACTCACGAACCCCACGTACGCCGGGGCGCTCCAATGGGCCGATCAATTGCAGCTGGAGGCACACGAAAAGATCGTGGACGTGGGCACCTACAACCGCGTCCAGGAGGCAATTCGGGCCACCAGCCCCAAGAAAAGGCTGTTTCCGATTCCCCGTGAAACCCTGGCATAAGGAGAGAAATGGCCCATGAGCCACTGTTACCAGCCTAGATGAGTTTGATATTCGGACTACCGAATGTCAAATGCCTTTGTCCGGGCCAGGAGATGGCCTTTATATACTGCTAATGGGCCATCGCAACATGGCGCACAAAAAAACGGCATATGCGGAAACACCGATTATTCCATGTGCTGCGGAATGGCCTTTTCGGCAGCCTGGAACGACAAGAGACTCAGAAGATCCATCTGCAACTGATTGACCATGCGGTTCACCAACAGGTAGAGTACCGCGAACAGGATGGCGAACGTGTTGCTGACGCGGGCGAACAAGGAGATCGCCTCATCTGCCGCAGCTGTGCTTGTCAGGTTCTGGGAGACCCCATTGTAGGCAGCCACGATCAACGTCGCTGACAGGGGGATCAGGAGGCTCGTACGGACGAACGCCCACCATTCGGTCTGTTGCACGCGATTGCGTAGCACCCTGCCCTGCTCACCCTCGAGCAACTCTGGTTGACCGCGCACCGCGTCGCAAAGGTGGCGGGCAGGGCCTCGGACGAACCAGCGGACGCGGGCTTCGTACGGATACACGGGGCCCAGATGGCCACAGGGGAGGTTCAATGTGTCGAAGAAGGGGGATGAGGATGGGATGCTTGTTCGAAAGGATCGGTCACGCGACGCGCTCTGTATACTCCCAGTCGTCGGTGACCACACGGATCCAGGCATAGCTGTCCATGTGGGTATATTCCTCCCAGTTCCCGACGGGGTTGGCCTCCCAACCGACCCTGATGTCGGGAATCGGAACGGGCTCCCAGACTACTTAAGGGGTTCCAAATGAAACCCCCCTGCACATGGAAGTTATGGGAAAGCGCGAATCATTACGACATGGCCTGACAAGGCCACAAAACCAAGGTATGGCGCAAATGCTGTGAAAATCGCCTACTCAAGCAGGGTGAACAGCACGTCATCCTGGCCGACGTCGAAAAGGCCGAGGCGGGCACCGGCATCAAGCCAGCCATGGGCGTAATTGACCTGGGCAAACGCGTTGACAAAATCGCCAGTCGCGTGATTGTGCTGGGCATCGGCGAAGTAGCTCTTGGCCATGTCCAGGAAATTCTCAGCCATTTTGAACGCAAAACTCGGCTCGGGTGCGATGATCTGCAGCTTGTCCATGGCCCGCCTGGTAGTGTCCAGGTAGCGTTCCATGCGCTCTGCAGTGATCTCGGTCAACGGCGCCATAGGCGGCGGATGGTAGACCGGCTCTTATGCCGCTCTGTTGCCGCCTGGGCCTGCCATTCGCATTGTTCCTTGACGGGGCACCGGATGCAGGCGGGCTGATCGGCCGTGCATGCGGTACGGGCGATCTCTGCATACATGCCCAGTCGCTGGTCTGGATCGCGGCCGTTGCGCAGTGCCAAGGAGTGGATCATGTCCACCGTCGATGCGGGCGGGCGGTCTGCGCCGACCAGGCCGATGCGGGATGCTACCCGGTGGATGCCCTCGTGGTCGCCCGGGCCCCACGTCGGTGCTCGGGCTGGTTGCAAGCGGTGCGGTGCCGCATGCGAAGGAATCGCATCATCTGGCGGTGTGGCGCGAGGACGCGAATGACTGCGCAAAAGCTGGAATGTGGTCCGTTGTGGCTCAGCGGGCTCGGGGCCCTCCTCCTCGACCCCGATGTCCCAGGCGCCCTCGTCAGCCGTCGCGACCATTTCCGGGGGCTCTGTGTGGGCCGGCTCCGGTTCTGCATGCCACGACGCTCCAGGGACCTCCACAGGCTCTTCGGACTCTGGTTCTTCGTGCGGTTCGGCCTCCGGCACGATCAGGGGTGCTTCCGCCTCCGGTGCCTTGCCGCCCACCACATCGATGCTGCGACCGCCGTGACGGGTCAGACGAGGTCGGATATCGACGAACACAGGCTGGGTGAGCTTGCCGCCCGCGACCAGCGCACTACCGATGGGTAAGCGCTGGACTTCATCGGCGGTCTCCGTGGTGATGCCCTCCACGCTGGCGACGATGGCCTTCAGGTCGTTCGGGTTCGTGACCTTCAGGACGACCTGCGTATTGCACTGGCTCAGGACATTCTTGTCGATCTTGGCCGGGCGCTGCGACACGATGACGAGGCCCATGCCGAACTTGCGGCCCTCAGAGGCCACCGTACGCAGGACCGGGCCGCTGATCGCATTGCCCACCCCGCGCTCGGGGCAGAAATTGTGGGCTTCTTCGCAGACCAGGATGTGCGGCATCACTTCGTTGCGCTTGCGCGCTTCCCAGAGCAGATTGGTGATGCGCGTGACCACGATCTCCTGGATGTCCGGGGCGATGCCCTTGAGGTTGATGATGGTGCATTGGCCCGGTTGCACCAGATCTGAGACCGGCGTGCCGCGAATATCGAAGACGCCCGTCGCCTCGAGGGCTTCCAGCGCATTGAGGACGTTCCACTTGGCGCTCGACTTGTTGCGCGAGACGGCATCCATGACGTCCTTGATGGTGTATGCGGGCAGGTGGTCCTTGACCTCCTTGACGGCTTGGTACAAGACGCCCACCTGGCCACCACTGATCTTTGAGCCTAGCAGGTCGACGATCTCACGGCCCTCCAGGTTCATGCCTTCCATGACCAGTCGATCCGCGTCTGGGTTCAGCCGCGTGTCGATGGCGTATTCTTGGATCTGCTTGGCGAAGCTGCGGGGCTTGACCTTGAAGCGCCGCATGGTCTCGATCTCCCGCTCTTCCACGTTGGCGTGGCGCAGGCTCCCGTACTCCCCATGCGGATCCAGGATGACCAAGGGGACCTGGGCCTTGAGGAATTCTTCGAGGATGACGCCGACTGTGTAGGATTTGCCCGCGCCGGTCTTGGCCAACACGCTGACGTGCTTCTGGGCCAAGGTGTTCATGGAAAGGCTCACCGGGATCTTCGAGCCTTTCACGAGACCCAGATGGGCGCCATCCGCAGCCTTGGATTGGAGGCCAAGGACGCCGGTCACCAGGGACTCTTCGGCCCGCTCCACGGTCAACCCGGCCCTGAATGGCGACCGGGGCGCCTGCACCCGGCCGTTCTCATCCTGGAAACCGATGACCTGGACCGTGGCGCTGAGCTGGTCGGTCCCGACTTCGTGGTCGCGTTCCTGGAGGCGCATGGCCTCTTCGAAGCTCAGCTTGCTCTTGCGGATCACTTCATGGATCTGGCCGAGGATGCGCCGGCCGTTGTGTTCCACCGCCACGTAGTCCAAGCGCCGAACGTCCTTGGCGTGCACCGCCACGTCAAACCGTGTGCTTCCGACCTGGCCGTAGATGATTCCGATCCCTTTCTGCATCCCAAGGGTACAAGGGATACGCCCTATTTCAATCCCCGGAAAGGAAACGGAGGTTCCGGTGGGTCCGCTCGAGGCCTACAGGGTCTCCATCTGGCTCATGATGTTCCACACGAGCGTGCGGCCATGGAGTGGGATGTTGGGGTCGTTGGCCATGTCATCGAGGGTGCTGATGGCCTTGGCCTTGCGGACGTCCATGGGTTCGCCCGAGTCGCCAAGCAGCGCCTTGATCTCTTCCGAGCCTTTGCGGATGTTGCGTGGCACGCTCGTGTCTTCAATGAGCATGTCAAGCCCGGTCTGGATGTTTTCGATTTTTGAAGCCAAGGGGGGACCCTCCAATCGCCCCGAGGGGCAGGAGCGGCCGACTCAGGTGGCTTTTGAAAGGGTTTCGGGGTCGATGATGCGGCGGATCTCGCCGGCGGTCTTGGGGCCGATGCCGTCGACGGCCGCCAATTCCTCGTGCGAGGCCGCAAAAACCGCTGCAATGGACCCAAAAGCATGCAACAAGACCTCCGCGCGCATGTCGCTGACACCGGGCAACGCGCGCAGGACGGCCAGGCGTACATCCGTGTCGTCGCGGGCATTGGACGTGGCACGCAACGCGACACGGCGTCCACCGCGTCCTTGCTCCCGCTTTGCCACGGCAAGCAGGTAGCGGGCCGTCGCGAGGGGGTCCTCGGTCTGCATCACGGGGATGCCGTAGTCGATGGTCACGCTGGCCAGGGCGCCCATCAGGGCCTCCGGCGCGATGTTGCGATGGCCAGACAACGCACCTTCTAGCACCAGCACCGGCCGAGGATATTCTTTGAGCTTGGCCAATTGATCAAAGAGGCGTCCATCGACCAGGGATGCGACAAAATCGGCGCCCGCCTTACGCTCTACGGCGATACGATCGGAGAGCACGAAGTCCCCGATGTCCAGGGTGCGGGCCTCCACCTTGGCGCCAAGCTGGCTCAAGTGCTTCACGACCTGCCCCGGCTGCTCGCGGGCATCGCATACGATGCGGGGCCCCTCAAAGAGTGACGATTGCCCGGATGGTGCGCTACCAGTGACCTGGACGCGGGTCCCCGTGGGGCGGGTCTCGTGGCTTGTCAGCGTGGTCTGACCCCGCCCCGCCAAGGTATGGCGCAGGGTCTGCAGTTCCTTGACCATCTGGGCCTCCTTGCGACGCGACGACCAATGGGCGGCTTCGTCTTGGGTGCCCTTGGTCATCAGCACGACGACACGACCGTCACGCTTTCGACCCGTACGTCCGCGTCGTTGGATCGAGCGGATCTCACTGGGGATCGGCTCGTAGAAGACCACCAGGTCGGTCTCCGGAATGTCCAGGCCTTCCTCGGCCACGCTGGTCGCCACCAGCACATTGTAGGTCCCCTCGGTGAACTCTTGGACGATCTGGGCTTGCTGTTTTTGGGTCAGGCCGCCCTTGCCGCGACGCTTGCCCTGTCCGACAAAGACGACCGGGCGCACGCCGGGCAATTTTGCAAGCCGCTCGACAACGGTCTCGCAGGTACTGCGATAATGGGTGAAGACGATGATCCGGCCCTCTTGGTCCTTTTCCAGTTGCTCCTGGACCAGGGTCTCGACGCGCCCCATCTTCGGGGTCTCCGATTCGTCATGCCGCGCGATGTGGTAGGCCTTGTTCACCCGGTGATCGTCTACGACCGCACGGTTGGCCTTGCTTGATCGGGGCCCCTCCGCCTCCTTGCGCAGGTTGTCGATGTATTGGGCGAACGCCTGACTGCCTTGGGTCTGGGCTTGCTCGAGGGCGTGCTGCAGCTTCATGGCCTGTGCTTGCAGGCTCAGGGATGCGAACCACCCCGGCTCGGGGTCGCTGCTGCGCTGGATGAAGGATTGTAGCCGCTTGCCGCACTCCAAGAGTCGCATGCGGTTCGGATTCCCGGCCTCCAGGTGGCCTGCCGCGCGCAGGGCCTTGACACGGTCATTGAGCGCGTCCTGTAGTTCCTTGACGACACGGGCCATGTTGGGTGGCAGTGGCAGGGTCTCCCATTCTGTTTCGATGTTCTGCACGAATTCCTTGACATCCGGATCCGTCGGGGTCCGGATCTCCACGTGCTCCAGTCCCAGGTGCGCGCGCACCTCGTCGATCTTCTGCACGTCGTGGCCGGGGCTGGCGGTGAGGCCGAGGCGGCGGTGCTGGGCGGTTTGACGTCGAAGGTGCTGTCCGATGAACACGTACGGGTATTCGCCGACGGCGCGGTGGCATTCATCGTAGACGACCCAATCAAAGCCACCAGGGATGCGGCCGGCGATCAGGTCGTTCTGGATCACCTGTGGCGTCGCGATGACAAGGCCCTGTTCGTAGTGGGCCTGTCGCTTCGACGGCGGCGTATTGCCGGTGAGCACATGCACCTGGCCCCCGTCTTTGAGGGCGGTGCCAAAGAAGCGCCCGTGTTGTTCGACCAGGGGCTTGGTCGGCGCAAGAAGCAGGATCCGTGATGCGCCCGCCTCGAACGCATCGGCGATGGCCAACAGGGCGATCACGGTCTTGCCCATGCCGGTCGGCAAGACGACCAACGTGTCCTGGTTGCCTGCGATGCGGGCTAGGTTGGCCTGGTAACCGCGGAACTGGACGACGCCCTCGGTGAGTCGGGGGTGCTCCAGGTCCATGGTGGTTTCACCGTCGGGTCCGTCTTCAAGGGTTCGCCCGCGAAAGTGAAACCACGTCACGCCGCGTGGGCAAGCAGGGCCTGCAAGTGCCCTGGGTCCGTCTTCGCCTTGCCGGACTCGATGTCATGGAGCAGGGCGACGATCGCGTGGTTCACGGGCGCGGCCGTGCCTTGGGACGCGATGACGCCATTCAGGTGATCCACCTCCGTCCGTTGTCCTCGATCCAGTCCTTGTAGCGAACTGGCGCGCATGCTGCGGTATTTTCGCGATAGGATCCGGACCAGGAGCCCCCCCAGGCCCATCCGGTCCATGGCGACGAACAGCCCCGGCCGTAGTCCCGCCACGGGCTCGAATCGCACACCGGCCGCTTGGCCGGCCGCGTAGCCTTCTCGGATCACGTGCAAGAACACCTTGCCGGCGTCTTTGTGCTGTAACAGGTCTCCCAGGTTCTGTCCTGACACGGCGCCAAGGCTGGTCGCCGCGCTGTTGATCAAGAGCTTGGTCCACTTCACGCCGGTCATATTGGCGCAGGCGCTGGTGGGTGCCACGGCCTGCAGCCAGGACGCCACCGACGCGACGCCTTCGAGTCCTGCGGGCCAGCGACCGATATGCAACGCACCCGGGCCGGTCTGTACCGCGTGCCCTGGGCCGATGAGGGTCGCGGGCAGGCCGACCGTGCACTCGATCAGTTTGTCCCCGAGTACCTGGGCCAGTGCATCGCCCATGATGCCGTTCTGGACGCACAGGACCTCCCGCGCGCACGCCCCCCATTGTTCGGCGGCCAGGACCGCAGCCTGACACTTGGTCGCGATGATCGCCAGGTCGACCTCACCGGCCTGTTCCAGGGTGGTGACCACCTGCACCGCGGCCGAAGCGTTGCCGAACCCCTCAGCATGGACTCCGTGTTTGCGGATCGCATCCTGCGTGGCCACCGTCCTTGCCGCGACAAGCACGTCGTGATCGGCGGCCAGCCGCGCTGCCATGAGGGTCCCGATGGCGCCAGGGCCGACGACGAGGATGCGGGCCATTGGGCGTCACGACGCGCCCTGTCTGACTTGAGCCTGTCTGTACCCCCTTGGTTCCCGTGGAGTGCCTT
>JBFKXH010000020.1:0-12458 GCA_041638175.1 Thermoplasmatota archaeon | reverse complement strand
GGCGAGCAGGCACTCCGGGGTCTACGTGACAAGGGGCTCGTCCACCTCGCGGTCCTGGACGGATTGATTCTGCCCGCGCTGACGGACACGGGCCGCACGCTGGCTCGTCGGACGACGAGGCGTTCTCCTTGCTCAGTCGTCGCCGTCATCTTCGTCTTGGTGCATGCGCCATTCCTTGACGAAGTCATCAATGCGGTTCTTCAGGTCGCGCCGGGCGACGCGGACCATGCTCCGTGCCTTGGCCAGGTCGCGGCTGGCTTCCTGGAACGGTTCGCTGTCGGCCAGGTAACCGTTCACCATGGAGAGGGGATCTTCCCACTTGACCACGTCGTGGATGTCGGCGACCTTCTCGTCGAGCGCCTCCTTGACAAGGGCCACCATGTCGCCGGCCATTTCCAAGAAGCCCTCGACCTGTTCCTCGGGGGTCGGCTCGTCGCCGTCGACCTCTTCCCCGGCCATCTGGGCCTCGAAGGCGATGACCGCGTCCGTGAGTTGCTTCTTGACCGTCCGCATGGAGCCTCGCGCCTTGTCAAGCAGGTTGTCCTTCAGGACCTCCGTCTCGGCCAGGAAGTCATCCAGGGCAGTGATCTGGTTGTCCCACATGTAGAGGAGCTCCTCCTTGCCGACCGGCCGCTGCGCCAGTTCCATGGCGTTCTTGATGTGAGCTTGGGCCTGTTGCACGGCCGCCTGGACGTCCATCGAATCTGGCAATGGGGCGCGGTATATCAGCGCCGCGCTCAAGAGGGGCTTTTCGGCTTCTTGGGTTTGGATCGGACCTGCCAGCTCCAGCCCTTACGACTCATCACGCCGCTCCACCAGTAACTGACCAGCGTGAACCCCACCGTGGCCACACCTCCGATGATGAGAACGTCCGTCCAGGTCAGATCTGCCATGATCCCCCATGGAGGCGCCGACACATGAGTGCTACGCTCCGTGGTCGTGTCCTTCCGAGTGGTGCGCGTATGTGAAGTCCATCAGATCCAGCGCGCGGTTTTCCATGCTCCATTCCTGGCCAAGGAAACCTTGGTAGCCGATCATGGTGAACATCCCGCCAGGCGCGTGGTCATCGTTCATGACGTTGAGCCCCACGTGGTCATGGAAGACCCAAAAACCGGGGTTGTCTGCCTCCAGGATGACATCATAGCGCTCCCCGGGCAGCACGGACAAGGTGTCGACCCGGTAGGGTGCGGGCAATTCGAAGCCGTCGCGGTGGGTCACCAAGAAACTGTGGCCGTGGATGTGCATGGCGTGGATCTCTTCCCCGACGTTGATGAACCGCATGCGGTAGCTGTCGCCCTGTTCCAGCAAGACCGGCTTGGTGTCCGGGAACGCCTTGCCGTTCAGGAGGAACGTGTTGTAATTGGGTTTGTAGACCGGGAACGTGGTGTAGTACCATTCCCGCTCCGATTGCTGTGGCGGGGGTGTGCCGTGGCCTTGGTCACAGTTGACCTGGCGCCACAGCGGATCGATGGCATCCTTGACGTCATCACTGATGGCCGGGTTGTCGTACACGTCGCAAAGCGGATCTCTGACCTGTCCCGGCACGGCGCCGCCCGCCGTATTGCCAGCAAAATTCTGGGCCAGGTTGTCCTGGATCGTGACCTTGGCACAATCGGGCAGGTCGTCCACATCGCTGCTTTGCTCCCTGGTGCGCGGATCGATGGGGTTGAACGATTGGTGCACGTGGCAGTTGTCCCATTCGTCGAGCATGAAGACGTGTTCGTCCAGGTCGTGGTCGTATTCGTAGGTCGGCTCGCGCTCTTCGACGATGAATGCCCCGTACATGCCAAGGTCGATGTGGTGCGCCACATCCACGTGGCAGTGGTACCAGTAGGTGCCCGCTTTGATGTTCTCGAAGACGTATTCGAATTCATTCTCCGCCTCGGGCGTGGCTGGATCATCGTTGTTGTGGATGGGCATCTGGCTGACATAGGGGACCCCATCATCGGTCCAATCGTCCAGGTTGCCATGCAGATGGAACGTGTGCGGCAAGGGGTTGCTGTTGAGCACACGCACGATGACCGTGTCGCCTTCTTTGACGCGGATCTGGGGCCCTGGCACCGTCAGGGGGTCTTCGTCGCCCTGCAATTGGAAGCCCATGGCGACCACGTTCATGGTGCGCTGGCCGTCGTTCAAGGTGTAGAGGGGCAGATCCGCCCGGTCCGGGTTGATGATGAGATTGATCTCGACCGTCCGGGGCTCATACTCAATGGGAGCCCCCTCGTCGCTTCCAAAGCAACCGGCAAGGCTCAACGCGATGAAGCCGAGCGTGGCGGCGCGTGTCATCCACTGCATAGATGGCGACCGACGTGCCCTGGATAAATGGCTTGTCGATTCACCTTCGAGTGGAGTCCCTAAAGTCCAAGGGGTCCGACCAGCCGATTCGCTCCTGCAGATCGCCGAAATGGACGCCGTCCAAGAGGATGTGGACGATGGTGAACAGGATGGCCGCCATGGCCAGACCAAAGTGGGTCCAGCGCCACGCGTTGTAATTCCAGCGGCGGATGAGCGGCACCTGCATCGCGCCGGTGATGCCGAGCCCGAACATGGCCAGGATGGCCAAGCCACCCCAGATCAGGCCCAGGGTCCAATTGTACGGACCCCCTTGGATGTTGAGGGTCAAGAAGATGGCCGTATGGGCGATGGCGGCCCCGGTCAGGCCGTAACTCAAGAAATTGTGGAACGCGACGCGCCGGCGAGCACCACCGAAGATCCGGTTCAGGCCACGGCGACTGGCCTTGCCGAAGACGCCGCCGCTGACGATGCTACTGATGATCAAGAACGCGCTGGCATAGCCGACCGCTTCTGCGATGGCCGGTAGATTGACGCCCGTGCCTGGCTCGGGGATCGTCACGACCAGCAGATCGGCGCTGGGCTCGATGTACGGCGTTCCCTCCTGGTCCCGCACGGGGATGATGATCGACTTGGTCGCATTGCCCCAGTCCTCGGCATTGTCGCCCGGCTTGTGCTTCCAATGCACGGTGGCATTCACGACCACTTCGATGTATTCCTCCACCGAAGGTGTGCCTGCACCGACCAGGTCGAAGGTGAACAGTTGGCTGGTGAAGGGCTTGACCTTGACCGACCGGGTCTGCAAGGCGTACCGCTGCTCGGTGGATTCGAATTTTGCATCCACGGTGACCTCGAAGGGCACGGTGGTCCCGTAGACCTGTGGCATGCCGTCCGAATCGAACGGCAGTACCTCGCCGATGATCGTCCAGTTCCCATACCCGTAGCCTGCAAAGTCGGCCACGGAATCACGCGTGAAGGTGACGACCTCACTCCTGGAGAAGAACGGCCCAAAGTCTGGGTCTCCGCCCGGGCCGTCGGCATTGGCATCGATCCACCACCGGATCTCCGGCGGATTGGCATCCAGGGCCTGCATGGTCAATGCCATGCTCGTGGCACCCACGGGGATCTGCACGACCGCATACCCTTCGGCTGGATCTTGGACGCCCGTCACTTCCGGCTGCAGGTTCGGAGGCTCGGGGGCGTTCACTCCGGGCGTGGGGCGCGTGATCCCCGCCGTCAGCGTGTCGGCAAACGGCTCCCGGTCGTCGAAAAACGCCAGGCTGGGTGCGTTGGTCAGGTCGAGCCCGACCTCGATGTAGCGCAGATCATGGTACCAAGCGTCCATGACCTCCACGGCCCAGGGCAAGGGGACACCAGGCGCGACGGGCGTCGGCTGGGGCGGGATGATATCGTAGAGGCTGCCCAAAGGCGTCGGAGGGATGGGGTCGTCACTGTGACAGTCCCAGCACTTGGTGGCCTTCTCGGGGATGTACTCCGCGTCGGCGGCGGCGCCGACGGCAGCCGCCATGGTCAACGCGATGAGGACCCAGGCACGACCCATGGCCTTGACGCCCCTTGGCGCCTTATGGACCTTCTGTTCATGTTGCCAAAGCGCGTGCGGTGGCCGCCACGGCCTCCCGGCTGGTCATTTTGGGTCGCCAGCCGAGCCCCTCCATGGAGGAAATGTCCAGGCCCATGTGCTTGACGTCCCCGGTCCAGCCAGCACCATCCGTGGTGCCGCCGGTGAACGCGTATTCGGGCGTCAAGCCCAGCGTGGCCGCCACTTCGTCGGCGACGGCGGTCACCGGGATGCTGTCCGTGCTTCCCAGGTTGAACGCGTGGCATCCACCAGGCGCGTGGGCTTGTGCGTGGAGCATCCCGCCGACCGTATCATCCACGTGCAGGTAGCTCTTCGACTGGCTGCCATCGCCGAGGATCTCCAGCCGCTCCGGGGTGGCCTGAAGCTTGGCGACGAAGTCCGGCACCACCCCGTGGCCACCAGGACCCACCACGTTGGCAAAGCGGAACATCAGCGCACGCAGGCCATAGGTGGCCGCATGCCCTGCAATGAGCGCCTCGCAGGCCAATTTCGTGGCCCCATAGACGCTGATCGGCAAAAGCGGGCCATACGATTCGGGGGTCGGCAAAACGGTCGCGTCGCCGTACACGGTGCTGCTGCTGGTGAACATCAATTCGGCGTCGGCCTTGCGCATCAACTCAAGCAGATGCCAGGTAGCCGCCACGTTCTCCTGGTATTGGCGCTGCGGGTGCTCGGCGGCCGATCGGACATCAGGATCCGCAGCCAGGTGCCAGACCGTTTCCACGCCAGCAAGATCGGCGGCGCTCAAATCCTGGACCCGACGCGCCTCGGGTGCGGCCACATCGACGACGGTCGCCTCACCAAGCGAGGCCACCAAGTGGCTGCCGATGAAGCCCGCGCCGCCGGTGACCAGGTTCATTTCTGCACCACGAAAGCCCGGTGGTCCTTTTCGAAGGGTTCCAGGTCGACCACTTTGACCACCCGGACGCCCGCGGCCCGAAGCTTGTCGGCGACCTGGGCGTAGATGTCCGAGAGCGGACGGGCCACATCGATACTGCGTGCCTTGACGAACAGGAAGCCATGCCCCCCCTCCTTGAGGAAAGGCAGATTGCGCAAGAAGATGTCCACCTGGTGCCGCTGGGCGACATCCTGGATGAGCGTCCCCACGTGGCGATCCAGGTACGGGGCGTAGCGCTCCGGAGCGCCGGCGTCATCCACGATCGGGATCACGTTGGGCCTGGGTTCCGTGTTCCACAGCAGATCCCGCACGCTGCGGGGCGAGAACTCGACGGCGAAGACCCGGTTGCCGGGTTGTAGGATGTCGCTGACGTGGCTCACGGTCGTGCCGGTGCTTGCCCCCAGGTAGAGGACGTCAGCGCCTGGATCGATCCACGGCGTATCCCGGGCCCGTTGCGCAAGGGCGGCCATCTTGGAGCGGTGCGGGTTCCAATTGCGGTATTCCTTCCCGCCGCGCAGCCGAAGCTTCTCGCCGTACACTTTCTGCCCCGGGACCTTGTTCTTGGTCCACAAGAAGTCCCGGTCTTCGAAGACACCCGCGAGCTTGATCGGCTTCATCGGCCACCTCCTGGCGGACGAACGGGGCCGTCACCTTGGTTGCGGAACGCTCCGGGACCCTTCTTGCGGGGTTTGGCGCCTCCGGGCTTGCCATAGGGCTTGCCTCCCGGTTTACCACCGGGTTTGCCGTAGGGTTTCCCGCCGGGCTTGCCGTACGGCTTACCGCCAGGACGCCCGCCGGGTTTCCCGTACGGCTTGCCCGGCTTGCCAAAGGGCTTGCGTGCCTCACGCACGGGTCGCTTGGGCGGCTTGTTGCGCTCGCGCAGGATCCGCTCCATGTCGGCCTCAAGGCGCTGGGCAAGTTCATCCTTCATGTCGCGCCCCGTGTAGGCATCCGCCTTGGCCGCCAGCGCCGCTTGCAGCGACAGCGCCTTGGCGATGGGGCCCCGTTGCCACGCCTGGGCTTGATGCACCTTGGGGTGCTGGAAGAGAATACCATGCTTCGGGGGCTTGGTGCCCTCCTTGAGATGGCGAAAGAGCGCGGTCTCCGCGCCAAGGGTCTGGATGGTCCCCGCCGGGAATCCGGCGAGGCGCTGCAGGCTGCCCGCCTGGGCGATCAGTCGCGCGCCCAGGACCGGCCCGACGACCGATTCCAGGTTCGGGGCGACGTCGGTCATCAAGGCATTGACACGTCGCTCCAGGGCATCCCAACTGGCGTGGATGCCTTTGAGGGCGGACGCGAAGCCACGCAGCACATCCATGTCGGCCTCCTCCAGGTCTGTACCCATGCTGATAGAATCGGCTTGACCGATGGCCTGCAACACGGCCGCCCGGTCCGTGTGCTCGGCCACCAGGTCCGCCAATTCCTTGCCTTCCACGGCGCGGACCGCTTCGGGTGCATGCAAGGCATACCATTCACGCAGGCGCTCCATCAAGAGGTTCGCCGAGCGGACCAAGTCATCGATGGCCCGTACCTCTTGCGCGAGGATCCGATCCCCTTCGCCGTGCGATGATGCGACGGCGGCACGGGCCCGCAAAATGGCCGCTTGGTGAAGCACGTCGACATCCACCTCCACTTGGCGGGGTTCGAAGCGAAGCGGGGCGGCGGTTGCAGCAAGAGCGTCAAGGTGGGCCGCGACCGCTGTGGGGTCGTTGCCCGCGTCGCTCCAAAGGGGACGGGCCACGGTCCGTCGACCAGGGGTCGGCTGATAAGAGGCGCGCTAAGCCAATTCCTTGTGCAGCAGGGCCGCCATGCGGGGACCGCGGTAGATGTAGCCCGTGTAGACCTGGACGAGGCTTGCGCCCGCATCCAGCATGTCTTGCACGTGCCGGCCCTTGGAAATGCCACCTACGCCGATGATCGGCACGTCGCGGCCGAGGCCTTCATGGAGGAGTCGCACGGCGGCGAGGGCCGGTTGGCGCAAGGGACCGCCGCTGAGCCCCCCCGGGAGCTCGGGATCGATCCCGACAGGCCGTCGCTTGGTCGTGTTGGTGGCGATGATGCCGGCCGCCCCTGCATCGACGGCGGCCCGGGCCACAGCCAGTAGGGCTTCGTCCGTGTCGTCCGGGTGTACCTTGAGCAGCAAGGGCCGGTCGGCGCCCTGCTTCTGGACGCCACCCGCCGTGCCGTCATCCATGGCCTCTCGCAAGGCCGGGATGAGTTTGGCCAGCGCCTCAGGCGACTGCAGGTCCCGCAGCCCTGGCGTATTGGGGCTGCTGACATTGAGTGCCACGTAGTCGGCAGGCGCGTCCCGGGCCATGGTCGACAACGCCGCCAGACTCTCCTCGCGACCTGCATCCTTGTTGGGTCCGATGTTGAGTCCGACGGGACCGCGCGGTGGCGTGGCGGCAAGGCGCTTGCAGATCACGTCGAAGCCCGGCCCCGGGAACCCCATGGCGTTGACCAATGCCTGCGCTTCTGGCGCACGCCAGATCCTTGGCTTGGGGTTGCCCTGCTGGGGCTGCTTGGTGACCGTGCCGATCTCTACGTGGCCAAAACCCGAGCCAAGGAGCGCATTGTACGCGACCGCTTCCTTGTCAAAGCCGGCGGCCATGCCGATGGGGCTGGCAAAATGCATGCCGAGCACCTCGCGGGCCAGACCTGGCGGCGGCACGTGCCGGAGCGGGCCGAGCAGAGCCTGCCTGCGGTTGGCGCGGCGAAGGTAGGCCATGGCCACATGATGGGCACGCTCGGGCTCGAGCCGAAAGAGTGCCCGCTTCATGGCCCCGTACACAGTGGCTCCACCGCGGACTCCCATTTGGCTTCAGCGTTTTGCCAGGCGTGCCAGCCACCGCTCGGCATCGACCTGTCGGGGGAACCGGGCTTCTGCTTCCTTGAAGGCGCGCGAATGGACAATCCTGCGGCCGCCGGGCCCCCTGGTTGGCGGGATGACGATGTGCAGCAGCTCGTGGTACATCACGTAATCAAGCACGAAATCGGGAACGGATGGATCATCGAGGACACGGCTGATGATGATGCAGTGGTGATCCGGATCTTGGTGGCCAAAGCGCCGACGGCTGCGGGTCTTGCTCCAGCCCAGTTTCGGCGCATGGTCGAGGGTCAGATCCATGGCAAGGTTGACTCGTAGATAGGACTCCAGCAGACTGCGGTGGTCGCCGATCGGATCGATGTGTTTGCGGCCGCGGCCCCGTCGACTTGCCGCGCGCCGGTCCGCCACTTTGTCCAGGAAGGCCTTGTATGCGGCGCCGTCGCCTGGATCCACGCGGCTTTCCGGCACCCTTCGCAGACGCGCCAACAGGATCCCCGTGACGCCGCGGATCGCCTCGTCGGGCGCATCCAGAAAATGATCGCTCAAGCGAAGGTGCAACCGACCACCCCGTTCGCGGATGGTGCTTTTGGTCGAGACGTACGGGTAGAACTCGACCCGGCATGGTGGCACGGGACGCCCGACCACGCCTTCATGGACCGCCTCGAACAGGGGGACCAAGTGGGGAGCCGGCGCCGCTTTCACAGGTGCAGGGAGTCCGACCCGTGGTTATAGCGGCCTCCTTTTGGGGCAAGCCCGCCACGATTACCATTTCTTGCCCCAAAGCAATGCTTAAGCCCTCCACACGCCCATGATAGGGTACCCCCATGGCCGTAGGATTCGTTCTCATCAGTGCCGCGCCCCAGAAGGAGCACGACGTGTACAACACGCTCCTCAAGGTCAGCGAGATCGTCGAACTCCACCCCTTGTTCGGTGAGTATGACCTCATCGCCAAGTTGGAGGCGGCGGACTTCGATACGCTGGGCCACGTCATTGTCAACAAGATCCGCTCCATCGAGGGCGTGGTGGACACCAAGACCCTGACGGGCACCAAGTTCTGATGCCCTTCAGCGCCGTCTTCTTTTCGACGCTCCTGCTCGCCTTCGGCTTCACGCTGTTCGTGGCAGGCCTCTTTGGCGCGAAATTCGGGCAAGGCAAGAGCCGGGGGGTCGGCTTCGTGCTCAGCCTCGTGGCACTTCTGATCATTGCCTTGTTCGCGGGCCTGACGTGGGAACTCATCCCAGGCCTTTCGCCGGTCTTCGACCCAGACATCATCGCAAGCAGCATCGTCGCGGTGCTGGCCGCCATGCTCGGGTCGCTCATCGCGGTGGGCGCCTTCATCATGGCCGTCATGCGCTCCTAGTCCGATTGCATGATAAGCGACGGGTCGCGTGCGCCTCCTGTGAAGGGGCTCAAGAAGCGATACACGTTCGGCTTCTGGAACCGCTACCTGGTCTCCAACATCCACACCCGCCTGGCCCTGCCCTGGTCTCGCCTCTTCGTCCGCATGGGCATGACGCCCAACCAGGTCACCTTCATCTCTCTAGCAGCCAGCGTGGCCGGCATCGCGCTGATCGCTTTGGTGCCCGGATGGTGGACGGGAGCCGTCCTGGGGACCGCCTTGCTGATGCTTGGCATCGTCTGGGACCACAGCGACGGGCAAGTGGCACGCATGACGGGGCAAGGGAGCCCGACGGGGGCACTCCTGGATACGGTGCTTGACCGGTGGATCGAGCTTGGATGGGTCGTGGCGCTCGGATTCGCGGCCGTGCAGGGGACCGGACGGCTCCATTGGGATTGGCCCGCATGGTCGATCCTGCTGGCGACGGTCCTGGCGGCCCATGCGACCCTGTATGTACGTTGGTCCAACATCCAGAAGGACCTCTACCTGCTGCAAGCCGAGATCAAGCGCAGCCAGGTCGAAGGCCACCCAGGGCGGCTTGAAGTGGAACCCCAGACCGTCCACGCAGGCAAACTCTCGCCCGTCACCACGTTCTACCTACCCTTTGCGTTCAACCGGGACGTGACCTTCTGGTTGCTGGCTGCGGCCACGCTGTCGGCCGACTGGGTCCTGGGCTTGGTGATCTTTGGCGCGCTGCACAGCCTACGCGGCTTGGAGAAGAACTGGTACACCCGTGGCGACCTGAAACGGGACGAGAGCCGCATGGTGGCGGCCTTGATGGACCCGGACTACCACAAGTAGGTCAGGCGATCCGCGCCGCCGCATTCTCCAACGCCACGATGCCCGGCAGCGGTTTGCCTTCCAGGAACTCAAGGCTGGCACCGCCTCCCGTGCTTACATGGGTCATGTCCTCGACGACCCCGAACTTGCGGGCCGCGGCAGCCGAATCGCCACCCCCCACGACCATGGTGCCGTCGTGGTCAGCCATCGCCTTGGCCACGGCGCGCGTGCCGAACTCGAACGCCGGCCACTCGAAGACCCCCATCGGACCGTTCCACAGCACCGTACGGCTCTCCTTGATGACGTCCCGATACGCCGCCATCGTCAGGGGCCCGATGTCGAGTCCCATGTATTCGCCGTGCATGTGGGTGACTTTGACGGCCCGATGCTGGGCATTCGGGGCAAACCCGTCGGCCTCCTCCACGTCCAGCGGCAAGAGGAACTCGACGCCATGCTTGGCCGCCTTTTCCAGAAGCTCCCGCGCCAGGTCAAGGCGGTCCTCCTCGACCAGGCTCTTGCCCACATCCAATCCTTGCGCTTTGAGGAAAGTAAAGGCCATCCCGCCTCCGATGACGATGCGATCGGCCTTGTCGATGAGCCGGTGGATGACGCCGATCTTGTCGCTGACCTTGGCGCCGCCAAGGATCGCCGTGAACGGGCGCTCGGGGTCGTCGAGGGCATCGCCCAATGCGCGTAGTTCCGCCTCGATCAGGCGGCCCGCATAACTGGGCAGGTGTTCCGCGATGCCCGTCGTACTGGCATGGGCGCGGTGGGCCGTCCCGAAAGCATCGTTGACGAAGCAATCACCCAAGGCGGCCAATCGGGCGGCGAACGCAGGGTCGCCTGCCGTTTCTTCAGGGTGGAACCGGACATTCTCGAGCAGCAGCACCTCGCCTTCTTGCATGGCATGGATCTGGCGCTCGGCCTCGGGCCCGATGCAGTCACTTGCAAAGGCCGTGTCCACCTTCAGTTTCCGGGTCAGGTGGCGGGCGACCGGTTCGAGGCTGCAAGCATCATCCACTTGGCCTTTGGGCCGGCCCAAATGGCTGAGCAGGATGACTTTGGCACCCGCCGCGCGCAGGAACTCGATCGTCGGCATGGCCCCCTGGATGCGCGCATCATCGACGACCCGTTTTCGCTGCAAAGGCACATTGAAATCGACGCGCACCAAGACGCGCTTGCCGGCGAACTGTCCATCCTCAAGGCGCAGGACCACAGGCGGGCGACCATGCGGCGCGATTTAGCCGGTTTGCTTATGGACCGCCATCGACAGTGAATTGCCAGCCTTCGGACGGCTCCATGTTGTAGAAGAGGTGGCTGTAGACGGTGTAGTGTTGCTCGAGGATGAGTCCGACGCCGAGGGCCGTTGCTGGCACGCAGACGCGACAATCGGCGCGCATCTCGACCACGTAGCCGCCGTCCGGCTCACTTCCGAGGCGGCTGGTGGTGATCCCTTCTCCACCGCCGGTACCATCCGCGTTGCCCCAGCCGACGCTCGGGGTCACCTTGCACAGCAGCGGCGACTCACCCCAGACCTGACAGAAGCGGTCGGGACTTCCAGGGGTCCGGTCACACGACACGGAATCACAGGTGTATTGGGTCGTCGTCAGCGTCTTTCCGAACTCTTGTGTGTGCTCCCAGATCACTTCCGATTGGAAGTAACCCGGCGGGCCTTGGTCCACGTCGAAGTAGGGGTCGGCATCGTCTTCGCCGTACATGCCGTTGACGTTGCATGTCTCGGCGCCGTAGAGCCGATTGGCGACCTGGAAGCCGCAGGCGATGAAACCGTCGTGCTGGTGTGGCACCACGTGAGGTTCGCTGCCCGGGATCCGGGTCAAGAGCACACGCACCATGTCCGGCTCGTCGACGCCTGCCACCACGTCGACCGATTGTTGGACCTTCGCGTAGCCGGGTTTGGTGATTTCGAGGAAATAGGTCCCCGGTTGCAGCCCCTCGAAGCCGAAGCCACCATCCGCGCCGGTCGTGGCGCTCGTCTCCTGGCCGACCACGGTCACGACGGCCCCCTCGATGGGGCGGACGGTCTCATCCAGGACCAGGCCCACGATGACCCCCGTCGTGGAGGTCGCCTTCACGTCGACGTCGACGTCGGCCTCTTGGTCCGTCTCCGGTGTGGCGGTCTCGGAACATCCGGCAAGCACTGCCATCAAAGCGACGGCCATTGCGATGCGCATGACCTCCCGTGTCACGTGGCAGACAAAAGGATTGTTGCCGTATCCGTGAAGCGGTCTCTTTCACAATCCAAGAACACTCCTTATAACGACCAAGCCGGGTGGGTATCCAATGGCGAACTACCAAGTGGCGGGCGCGGACCTCGCTCGGTTCAAACGCAACCACGAGCACTTCCAGAAAGTGGTTGGCCAGGAAATCATCGGCTACAAGGAAGTCACGACCGATTTGATGATCGCGCTGTTGGCGCAAGGGCACGTTCTCCTGGAGGGTGTGCCTGGAACGGCGAAGACCACGCTGGCTAAGAGTTTCAGTAAGACGCTTGGAATGGCATTCCACCGCATCCAGTTTACGCAGGACTTGATGCCGATGGACATCACGGGCCACTACATTTACGACCAGGATAAGCACGAATTTGTCCTGCGCAAGGGCCCAGTTTTCACCAACTTGCTTCTGGCTGACGAAATTAACCGTG
>JBFKXH010000019.1:0-12506 GCA_041638175.1 Thermoplasmatota archaeon | reverse complement strand
GGGAAGTCGGCGAGACTGAAACCTGGCGCCATTTTCTCGAATTCTTCCAGGCGCATCATGAGCGGCGCGAGGGCCGCATCGGCGAGGGTGAATTCGCTTCCTAGGAAGTAGTCCCCGGCGATCTGGGACTGCAGACGGGTCAGTTTGTCCATGAGCGCGTCTCGGTGTTGGACGAAGGTGGCTTCGTCTTGGGCGATGGAGGCTTGGTAGTAGTCGGCCAAGCATTGACCGCCGAATTCTACCCACGCACGGGTGATGGCCTTGTCCCAGGCCGCGGCGGGCATGAGGCTGCCTTCGGTGACCTCATCCACGTATTCATTGATGACCGCCGACTCAAAGAGGACCTTGCCTTCTGTCTTGAGGATCGGCACCTTACCAAGGGGCGAATCGTCCTTGAACCATTGTGGCGGATCGGCCAGATCGATGTAGGTGATCTCGAAGTCCACGCCCTTTTCCTTGAGGGTGATGACGCTTCGTTGCACATACGGGCAGACCTTGAATGAGACGAGGTGCAAGTCCATGGCCAACCGTAGCATGCCCGGTTCATACGGCTATGGGTGGGGGCGGGTGGCTTATGGGTACGCGCGGCGATGTACGGGTATGCTCCGCGCTTGCAGCGTCTGCGGCTCGACCAAGCTCCGCATGCCCGGATTCAGCGACGGCGTCGTACCGGAGACCGACAACCTGCAGGTATGGGTGTGCGACCACGACCATCAGATGACCCCGCTTGAATTCGATCAGCAAGCAGACCTGGACGCCTTCCGGCGATCGGTCGGTTCCTGAGGTTCACCAAGACCCTCTAAGCCCAGGACCAGGACACATCCGGTCATGCGTCTGCTCGTCTTTGCGACCGTCCTGTGCCTCATGGGGACGGCCTCGGCACAAATCGGAGCTGGAACCGACCTGGAAAGCGCCATCGATGTCGATGTGGGAGACACCGTGGCCGCCGACGTGACCGTCAACGCCACGGCCGAGGTCCCGATCGATGTGAACGCATCCGTGGGGCACGCTGAATTCAGTTTCTCTCCCCCACTCTTTGACCGAGGCGATGAGGAGCGGTTCCGGTTCCGCGACGCCCAGGGCCACCTCTACCGTGAGGTACAGATCACGATCGCTTGGCGGGACCAGTACGGCCACCCCCTGGACCTGGAGGAGGCCCCTGAACTTCAATTGGTCCGCGACGACCACACGCGAACGTTGGCGCCGGACCATTGGCAAGGACACGTCGCCGCGTTCTCCGTCGCCTACTCCGACCTGATCCAGGGGGCCCACACCGATTGGTGGTTGCGCATCCATGCGCCAGGCCATGACGCCGAGGTAGCCGGGGCCCGGGCGGGCACCTACAGCTACTATGCTCGTGAATCCGGCACCGTCTCCAGTGACCTTGCCGGCACGCCCGTCTGGATCCACGACACGGACCAAGACGGCGAGCCCGATGACCGCGACAATTGTCCGGCCATCCACAATGACCAGGCCAACATGGACGGGGACCTGCACGGCGATGCTTGCGATGACGACATCGACGGCGACGGACACAGCAACGACGCCGAAGAAGCGGCGGGCAGTGACCCACGCGATCGCCGAAGCACACCCCACGACCGGGACGGCGACGGACACAGCAACGATGCCGAGACCGTGTCCGGGGCGGACCCTGACGATCCGTCCAGCACCCCGTTCGACCAAGACGCCGACGGGTACCCGACGACGCAGGAAGACGCGGCGGGCAGCGACCCGTACGATGCCCGAAGCACGCCCTTGGATCTGGATGGAGACGGATACCCGAACGATCAGGACAATTGCCCCTCCTCGTTCAACTCGGACCAGCGGGACCAAGATGGTGATGGCATCGGCTTCGTTTGTGACCCGAACCCGGCCGATGGACCGACGGGCGACCAAGACGGCGACGGCGTGCAGAACCAACACGACGTCTGCCCGCTTCGGATCGACGACCAATCGGACCTGGACGGTGACGGCCGGGGCGATGCCTGCGACTCGGACCAAGACGGCGACGGCCACGGCGACTGGGAAGATGCCTGGCCGCGTGATCCGACGGAATGGGCAGACAACGACGGGGACGGGCTGGGCGACAATGCCGACCAGGATGACGATCAGGACGGCCTGAGCGACGCGGCGGAAGCCAGCCTTGGCACCGATCCGTTGCAAGCCGATAGCGACGGCGACAGCCTGGATGACCTGAGCGAGGTCGGTTCAGGCAGCGACCCCCGCGATCCCTTCTCACCCGATTACCGCGCGACGGATGTACATGCCAGCGGGAAATCCGACGGGTCGGTCGCCATCACGTGGCAGGCCCCGCTGGATGCGCGGGTCCGTGCCTACTTGGTCTGGGCCATGGAAGACCACCGCCTGGTCGGCAGTGTGGTACCGACCGGATCAACCTACACCATGATCGACACGGGCTACGCCGGTGGCGACGTCATGTACGCAATCCAACCCGTCTTCCATGGCGAAGACGAATCCATCGACCACGATCGCCTGGCCCATGCGTACCTCTTGGTCGAAGAAGTGGTCGCTTGGGAGTACCAAGGCACGCCGGGTGCGGCCGAAGCGACGCCGGATCCTGCGCCCGTGGAGGGCAACCGTGTGCAAGCCAACAGAGAAGCCCCCGCGGCCGCCACGCTCGTCTTGGCGGCAGTGCTCGGATTGGCCGCCGCGGCCGTTCGAAGGCGCGACTAGGCAGTCACGGTGAAGGTGCCTTCCATGCCGTTGCCTCGGTGGCCGGGAACACTGCAGTAGAAGGTGTATTCACCGGGCGGCGGCGCCATGAAGGTCACGTCGTCCGTCTCGCCGTTCCCGATGACCTCGGTGGCGGCTCCGTCGACCCCTTCGAGCACCCAATCATGGTTGACCAGTGGGTTGGTGTCCGTGTTGCTGAACCGGATCGTCACCATGCTCCCAGCGGGCACCGACACGGAATCGGGCGAGTACGCGATGGTCGCCGGGTAGGCTCCACTCAATGTCACGTCGCGCGTGACCTCTTCGGGCGCGGTCTCGTTGTCATCCACGACGGGCGCTTCCGGCTCGATCACGCCATCGTCTGTCTCGGCATCGTCGTCCTCGAAGCAGCCGGAGAACCCGACGACCAGCAAGCAAATCCACAGGGCGCGCATGCATGACAGAGTCGGCCCCCGGGCATGAGCCTTGCGACGCGCGGCATGTCCACCCTTTTTTAGCGGGCCTTCGTCCCCGGCTCGTCGGAGGGTCCCCTTGTATCAACTTCGTGAAGGCCAACTCGCGTACATCTTCCACCGTGTCAGCGGTGTCGCGATCATCCTGTTCCTGCTTGCCCACATCGTCGAGAACTTCATGCTCCTGCAAGGGCCCGATGCGTACAACTCGACCATCGCCAATTTCCACACGTGGTACGCGCGTCTGGGCGAGTTCGCGCTCATCGCCGCCGTCGTGTACCATGCCCTCAACGGCATCCGCATCATCATCATCGATTTCTGGCAAAAGAGCACCCAGTACCAGAAGCAGATGTGGTACGGCGTCATGGTGCTGAGTGGCATCATCCTGCTTTGGGTCGCCAAGGTCATGTTGATCGACTATGACGGCTGGCCCTGGATGGAGGGAGGTCACTGATGTCTGACTACGTCTCAAGCAGCGCAAAGCCCGTCGGCAACCGCTTCGAGGTCTTCCAATGGTACTACTTCCGGATCAGTGGCCTGGTGTTGACGTTCCTGGCGTTCTTCCACCTATGGCTCAACCACATCCACACGGAAGTGGGCGACCTGAACTACGACCTGGTCATCAACCGCCTGCGTGATTACCCGATCCTTCGCGTGGTCGACTTCATGCTCCTGTTCCTTGGTCTGAGCCACGGTGTCCTGGGCATCAAGAACATCATCGATGACCACGCCAAGTCCCAGGGTCAGCGACTCTTCTGGCTCAGCCTGCTCATCGTCGTGTTCACTTTGTTCCTTGTCGCGGGGACCGCCGTCCTTTGGACCCTGGAGGCTGCATGAACGTGCAAAAATTCGACGCGGTCATCGTCGGCGCCGGTGGCGCCGGGTTGATGGCGGCCCTGGAACTCGCCAAACACAAGGATCTGAACGTCGCCGTGCTCAGCAAGCTCTACCCGGTGCGCAGCCACACGGGGGCTGCCCAAGGAGGCATCTCGGCCGCCCTTGGCAACATCAACGACGATGACTGGGAGAACCACGCCTTTGATACCGTCAAGGGCAGCGACTACCTGGGCGACCAGGACGCGATCGAGATCATGTGCAAGGACGCGGTGGACACCATCATCCACCTGGAGCACCTTGGCCTGCCCTTCGACCGCACCCCGGAAGGCAAGATCTCCCAGCGCAAGTTCGGTGGCCACACCGCGCGGGGCCCCAACGACCCCTACAAGGAACGGCCACCGGTGGAACGGGCCTGCAACAGCGCAGACCGCACCGGCCATGCCATGCTGCACACCCTGTACCAACAGTGCATCAAGCACGGCGTCCAGTTCTACAACGAATACCAAGTGATGGACCTCATCGAGACCACCGACGGCGACGGCAACAAGGCCATCGCCGGCTGCGTGGCCTACAAGATCGAGGACGGCTCCATGCACACTTTCCACGCCAAGGCGGTCATGTTCGCCACGGGCGGCTACGGCCGCAGCTGGAAGGTCACCAGCAACGCGCATGCCCTGACCGGCGACGGCGTGGGCATCGCGATGCGCCATGGCATCCCCATCGAGGACCCGGAATTCTATCAATTCCACCCGACGGGCCTGTGGCGCATCGGCGTGCTTGTCTCGGAGGGTGTGCGCGGTGAAGGCGGCATCCTGCGAAACAAGGACGGCGAACCCTTCATGGAAAAGTACGCGCCGACCGCCAAGGACCTGGCCAGCCGGGACGTGGTGAGCCGGGCCATCTACACGGAGATCCGCGAAGGCAAGGGCATCGGCCCGGAAGGCGACCAATACGTCCACCTGGACATCACCCACCTGGACCCGGAGATCATCGACACCAAGCTTCCGGAAGTGACCGGCTTCGCTCGCACCTACCTGGGCGTGGAGCCCAAGACCGAACCCATCCCCGTGGCCCCGACGGCCCACTACGCCATGGGTGGCATCCCGACCAACGTGGATGCCCAAGTGGTGTACGACGCCCAGAACCGTCCCGTCACCGGCTTTTTTGCTGCTGGCGAATGCGCCTGCGTGAGTGTCCATGGCGGCAACCGCCTCGGCACCAACAGCCTGCTGGACCTCGTCGTCTTCGGTCGCCGCGGCGGCAAGAAGATGGCCGAATACTGCAAAGAAGCTGACTGGATCGACCTGCCCGAAGGCGACCACGAAGCCCGTGTCAAGGCGGATCTGGACAAGCTCATCAACGGCAGCGGCAAGGAATCCGTGGCGGGCCTTCGCGCCGAGATGCAAGAAGCGATGATGGACCTCGCTGGCGTGTACCGCACGCAAGAATCCCTCACGGAATGTGTCGCCAAGATCCAAGCCCTGCGCGACCGCTATGCGGACGTCAAGGTCCAGGACCAAGGCAGCCTGTTCAACACGGAACTGCTGGAAGCGCTCGAGTTGGGCTACCTGCTCGACATCAGCCTGGCCGTGGCCGAAGCCGCAAAGGCCCGCACGGAATCCCGCGGCGGCCATGCTCGGGACGATTTCCAGGCCCGTGACGACGAGCAATGGATGAAGCACACCCTGGCATACCTGGAGGACGGCATCAAGCTGGATTACAAGCCCGTGGTCGTGACCCGCTACCAACCCATGGAGCGTGTGTACTGATGCAGACGAAGAGTGTCACCTTGCGCATCAAGCGCTACAACCCCGAAGCCGGCGACGAGAAGGGCCACATCGAGACCTACGACCTCAGCGATGTGCTGCCCACGGACCGCGTGCTGGACCTTCTGAACCGCGTCAAGTGGGAGCAGGATGGTAGCCTCGCCTACCGGCGCAGCTGTGCCCACGGTATCTGCGGCAGCGACGCCATGGTCATCAACGGCAAGAACCGCTTGGCCTGCAAGATCCTGGCCAAGGACCTGCCCGACACCATCACCGTCGAGCCCCTCAAGGGCCTGCCCACCAAGAAGGACCTGATCGCCGACATGGATCCGTTCTTTGCAAGCTACGAGAGCGTGCAACCGTACCAAGTGGTCGACCACGAACCCTCCGGCCGGGAACGCATCCAAAGCCACGAGGACCAACAGCTCATCGACGACCAGGCCAAGTGCATCCTGTGTGCCATCTGCACCACCAGCTGCCCGTCCTTCTGGGCCAATGACAACTACGTCGGCCCGGCCGCCATCGTGCAAGCCAGCCGGTTCCTGTTCGACACCCGCGACGACGGCAACCAAGCGCGCCTCGGTCGGCTCAACGAGTACACCGGCGTCTGGCGCTGCCGCACGATCTTCAATTGCGTCGAAGCATGCCCGCAAGGCATTGACATTCCCAAGCACATTGGCAACGTCAAGAAGGCCATCCTGCACGGGACCACCGACTTCATCCGGCAGTGACCACCAGCGGTCGTGGCAGGCGCGGCACACGTATGCGGGCGGATGCGCTTAACTTCTGAACCCGCAATCCGCCATCCATGGGCCGCATGGCAACATCCTGGCGATTGACCAAAGAAAGCTGGGGCGTCATCAAGCAGGACAAGGAATTGATGTGGATGCCTGTGCTGAGCTTTTTGGCCAGCTTGGTCGCCATGGCGGCCGTGGCAGGGATCACCTTCTCGGCCTGGCCGGCCATCTACGATGCAGACACCCAGAGCATCTCGCCCCTGGGAACGGCCCTGAGCCTTCTTCTGTACATCGCCCTGGGTTTCATTGCGATCTATTTCCAAGCGGCGACCATCGCCGCGGCCCACGAACGCCTGGAGGGAGGCGACCCGACGATCCGATCCGGTCTACGAGCCGCCAACAAGCACCTTGGCAAGATCTTCCTCTGGGCATTGTTCGTCGCCACCATCAACCTGATCCTACAAGCGATCCGAGAACGCGTCGGTCCCGTCGGCAAGTTCCTGGTGGCCATGGCCGGTGCGGCCTGGAACCTCGCGACCTACTTCGTCATTCCAGGTCTGCTTTTCTCTGGTGAAGGCGTCGGCGGCAGTCTGCGCCAATCCGGCCGGCTGTTCAAGCAACGCTGGGGAGAGACAGTGGCTGGCCACATCGGCATCAGCTACGTGTTCGGGATCTTCGCCATCGCGTGGCTGTTCCTGGGCTTGTTGCTGACGGCGGGCCTGAACTCCGTCTTGGGCACGATCGGGCTGTTCGTCGGGATCGGCCTTGCGCTGCTTGGGCTGATCGTGATCGTCATCATCGGCGCCGTCCTGGGCGGGGTCTACAAGGCCGCCCTCTACCGCTACGCCGTCACCGAGGACTCCGGGCCGTTTTCGGACCTTGGCTCCGTCGCCTACTGAATGGACCACCGCGTCTGGACCATCCCCCTGGTGCTCACCGCCGCTGCGACGAGCCTCTGGTTCCTAGACTTCGATCGAGACGGCTTGGATCATGCCCAAGAGTTCGGACAAGGCACGCACTGGCTTGACCAGGACACGGACGACGATGGGTGGAGCGACGGCCTGGAAGTCAGGTTGGGCACACCCCCAAGAGACGCGGACGCGGACGACGACGGCCTCTGGGACCCGACCGAATGGGGCCTCGGCTTGGACCCCTGGGTGGCCGATGCCGATGCCGACGGCGTGCTTGACGGCGACGAAGGGCATCCCGCTTGCGCACGCAAGGACGACTGCGACCAAGACGGGCTGCCAGACGGCCTCGACCAAGGGGCCTTCGATGCACTCGACCCAGACAGCTACGATCTGGATCTGACCGATGGCGTGGTCTGGCTGTTCGAGCAAGCCGGCCAACCCGCCAGCCGCGATGCGGACCGGGACGGCATCCCCGACGCGTGGGAAGCCCAGGACGGACTGATCCAATGGGGCGCGTTCACGCCGGCAGCCGGACAGCGGGACCTCCTCGTCGAGTACCTGCGCATCGAAGGCCCTGCCTCCGGCCGCTTCGCCTTGGACTTCGACCCAGCCTACCAGGCCGTCGAGGACCTCTTCAGCACAGGTGGCGTTCGCTTGCAATGGATCGAGACCGTCGTGACGTTGCCAGATGAACACCGACCCGGCTTCCTCGACACGGACGACCTTGGCTTCTATGAAAGCGTCCTCGAGCAGGGTGTGGGGACGGCCAATCCTTTCGTCACGTCGATCGTCTTGAACCCCCAGCAGACCCAGGAGGACCTTGCAGGCGACATCCTGGGTGCTGCATTCCTTCGTTCCATGATCGCCACCGTGGATTATGGGGCCCACGTGGAGGTCCTGTTCGGACCGGGTGAGGGCGACGGCCTCGCCTACAGTGGGGACGAGCTACGCATGCGGCCGGTCCTGGAAAGCCACATCCTGGATGCCCGCGCAGACCAGGTCCAATTGCTGCAGCGCTCAGGCCAGGTCGAAGGCCTCGGAGAGACGGTGGACGGTCGGGTCTACTTCACGATCGAGGGCCTGACGTGGAGTTGGCACCCGGAGTGGTTCACCACCGCGCCGCGCGTCACGAACGCCGACGGGGATTGGTACCAGTTCGTGCTGCGGGGCGCTCGCGTCGACCAGACCACCTTGGCCTCCACGATCGCACATGAGATCGGCCACACCCTCGGCCTTTGCCATGCCCATGAAGAGGCGTGTTGGAGCGAATTCTCCATCCCAGACCAATTCCGCCGTGACAGCACGACGATGAGCTACACCGCCCCGCAGGGCACCCTACGGTTCTTACAAAGCGAATGGGAACAGATCCACGAATACCTGACCTGCCCTCCGCAGCGACCGATCGGGCTGGTGGCAGCAGGAGAAGACACGTTCTATGCCAAGTACGAAGAGAGCTTCTCTGCGTCCGTTACGCTTCGCGCTTGCGGAGACACACAGCCCATCGAACGTTCTCTCCGACCGGACGGCGCGCTGCTCGAGCAAGGTCGCCAGGGTATCGGTGGGCTGGTCGCGTTCATCGGCGCGACGACCACGTTGCTGATCGTCGCCTCACTGCGCTGGCATTAGACCTGCTTGCAGAGGATGTCCATGCCACCCTTGTCGGCCGCAAGGATCGCTTTGCCTTCCGGACTGCTCTTCTTGAACCGGATCTTGCCCTGTTGGCTAGCCCGGGCTTCCCCGAGGATCGCGCCGCCCGCTTCCACGGCGTAGTTGCGCCCGCCCGCCTGCGATGGCAGCACCAGGAAGACATTGTTGCCAGTCGCTTTGACCTGGATCGGCCGGACCGCCCCACCTTCCTCGCGGCCGAAGTCGCGCGACTCGGGCTGGGCATTGCGGGCCTTGATGTCCAGTTTCATGCCGAGACGGTGCTCCATGGCCTGCACCGTGCGACCCCCTCGGCCAATGAGTTGCGGCACCGCGAACTGTTCCACGTACACCGTCGCCCGGTTGCCACGGACCTCCACGTCCATCGGGCCCTGCACATGACGACGTAGGGCACGCTCCACTTGCTTGGCGGCCAAGTGACTGGCGCCACTTTGTCGCTCTTGGACCTGATCCAAAGGCATGACCACGATCTGCTCCCCGAACGAATAGAGCTCAAAGAGCGCCTCGCCGCTGAGCACATCGTGGACCTCCACGACCGGCCGGGCAAGATCTTCCGATTCGATGCCCGTCGGGACCTTGACGGTGAACGTCAGTTCCAGGATGTCAGCCACGCGACCCGCGTCGATGAAGACGACGGTGTCGACGATCTGCGGGATCATCCCAAGATCGACGCGACCGATGAGTCGTTGCACCGCGTCAATGGCCCGGTTGGCGTGGGTGACGCCGAACAGGCCGATGCCCGCCAGGCGCATGTCTGCAAAGGTGCGGAAATCGTCGGTGGTCCGGACTTCGTCGTAGACGACGTGATCGGGGCGGACCAACAGCATGACCTCCCCCGTCCATGCCATGTCCTTGTCGAGGGCACCGTATTGGGTGACTTCCTTGGGGACCTGCAGGTCGCGCGGCGCTTCCATGGTCTTGACCACGCGCTCCAAGCCATGCAGGTGGTTGGCGACCGCGGCGGCGAAGGTGGATTTGCCGCTGCCTGGCGGACCGGCGACGAACACGCCCCGGGCCTTGCCTTCCATGCGTTCCAGGATCTCGGTCGGCAGGTCGTAATCATCGATGGTGGCCTTGAACACAGGGCGAACGGCGGTCAGTTCCAATCCGTCGCTGAACGGCGGTTGGGCGATGGTGATACGCATGGGGCCTAGCTGCACGACGGTGCAACCATGGCGATCCATCTCCACGAAACTTGCATAGTCGCGCTTTGCGAATTCGATGCATTCCTGACTGATGCTCCGCAGTTGCTTGTGCGGCATCTCCTTGGCGCCGATCTGTTCGTACACCAGGCCGCCGGGGACGCCCCGCTTGGCCATGGGGTGGCAATCGGCCTTGAGGTGGACGCTCATGATGTCGTCCTCGAAGAAGCCCCACAGCTCCAATTGGGTCAGGTCGACCGCTTCCTTGACGACCGGGCGGACGTAGTGATGCCGGACCCCCTGGGCCGACGCCGCATACGCCTGCACCCGGTCGCTGGTCACGAAGAGGGCGTCGTGGGCGATGGCAGCATCCCGGATGCGCGCATCGATCGCGCCCGTCTCGGCGCGCTCGATCTCATCTTGCGTCGGTCGTTCGCCGACGAACTCCACCGCGCAGTCACCCGCGCGGGCCATGTCCTGCAATTTTTCGAGTTCGCTCAAGCCCGCAAAGCCTGTCTCCAAGCCCCGGTTGGCCTGGGCTTCCAGTTCAGAAAGAGCAGCAAGAGGCACAAAGACATGCGCTCCGCCATAGTCATCGCGCACCAATTCCGTGATGCGCCCGTCCACAAGAACGGAGGTGTCTGGCACCAGGCGTTCAGCCACGACGACGAAGCGGGCCGGGAGTGTTAGAAGGTGTCGCTACCTTTCGTTCCAGCCGGCGCCCGCTGCCGGATCCACTTCGGGCGTCCGCATCGGTTTGTGGAGCATCCGGAAATACTTCTTCGTGAAGCCGAATTTCTCGTACAAACGGATGGCGGCTTCGTTGTCCGTATCCACGTGCAGGCTCAGGTCGCCGTCCGCTTCCCGGATGGCCGCTTCCAGCAGGATCGTGCCGACACCCTGCCCGCGCGCCCGCGGCGCGACCGCGATGTAACTCAAGTGCAGCTTGGGAAAGAAGACGTCCAATTCCATGGGCGTGAGTACGCAGTACCCGAGCACGCCATCTGGATCCGTGGCGCGCAACACCCGCCCCGATACGAACGCGGCGTCCACGGCCTGCACCATCTCTTCCACCGGGTCCCCGTATTTGCCAAGCCACTTGGTCAGCTCCTCCAGGAAGCCCTCGGGGCTCTTTGCCAGCAATTCCACGTCGATCTGGGGGCGGCCGCTGGTGAGCACGGCCACCATGGGCCCATCGGCTGCCAGGCCGTCGGCAATGGCACGCTGCAAGGCGCCCGCGGCGGCAAGGCTGGCCGGGTGGGCATCGATGCCGTCCTTGAGGAGCTCCGCATGCAATGCCATCAGTTCCTCATCGGTCAGCCCGTAGGCATCGCCCTGGGAATCCTGGATGGCCGTCAGACAGGCCGTGCCATCCAACGCATCCCAGTTCACGAGGGGCTCGTTGACATCGGTCTCTGCAATGGAACGAGGGTCAAGTGGTGAGCACCGCTCCTGGTGCCGTGCCATGGCTGTGATCACCGGGTTGTTGCCCTGGCTTGAGCCGCCAAAGACGCGGGGCATGGACGATGCGGTCCCACGCGCCCAAGCCGTTCGGAAGCCAAGGTGGACCCCGGCAAGCGTCGAGCCGTTGCCGATGGGCGCCCCGACCGCCGTGGGCACCTCTCCCAACTGGTCCAGCACTTCGTCCGCGATCTTGACGTACCCCGCCAAGGTGCGCAGTGTACTCTCGCCGCCGGGATTGGCATCGAACAAGGGCTTCCCCTCGGCAAAGCGGCGGGATGCAAGAACCGCATCTTCGTAGGTACCTTCGACCCGATGCACCGTGGCGTTCAGGTCTTGCATCAACGTCACCCGCTCGCCAGTGAACGATTCAGGCACGAACACGTGGCATTCCAGCCGATGGACGAACGCCGCATGGGCCATCGCCACGCCGAAGTTGCCACATGATGCGACCGTCACGCCATCCAGGCCGCGCGCGGCGGCCATGGCCAATTCAAGGCGTGCGATGCGATCCTTTTGCGTTCCCGTCGGGTTGGAGCCCTCCAATTTTACGTACAGTTGAGGGCACCCGATCGCAGCCGCCAAATGGGGCGCTTTACGAAGCGGGGTGTCGCCGACGCGGCGGCGCAAGGAGGTCTTGGCATCCATCATGTTGCCCCCCGGTCGGCATCTTACTTAGTATGTGGGTCCTGGGCTGGGTCCTCTTGGCCCAACCATCGGCGCACCGCTTGGCGCTGCGGACCTTTGAGCCCCTTCTTGTGCACGTACACTTTTGCACCCGGCGTCTTGGCGACCGCCTCCTCAAGCACGCCACCGTCTCCCTCCGGCTCGATGGCATAGG